>JALWRY010000486.1 GCA_027080445.1 Thiohalobacter sp.
CTTCGGGTGGCATCGGGCTGGCGACCATGCTGAATATCCTCTCCGGCTACAAGCTCGATCAGGTCGAACCGGCACAGCGGGTTCACCTCATCGTGGAAGCCATGCGCCGCGCTTACCGTGACCGCGCCCAATATCTCGGCGACCCGGATGTTGTCAAAGCGCCGGTGGCACGGCTGGTGGACCCGCGCTATGCCGATGGTCTGCGGGCGTCCATTCATCCTTATCGCGCCACGCCGAGCGAATTGCTCCCCGGCACGGCGCAGCTTTCCCGTGGCACCGATACCACGCACTTTTCTATCCTGGACCGCGAGGGTAATCGCGTCGCGGCCACGTTGAGTATCAACTACCCGTTTGGTGCGGCATTTGTCGCGCCGGGCACCGGCGTTCTCCTGAACGATGAAATGGATGATTTCTCCGCCAAGCCGGGGGTGCCCAATGTGTACGGGCTGGTCGGCGCAGAGGCCAATGCCATTGCGCCGGGCAAACGTCCCCTGTCGAGTATGACGCCGACCTTTGTCGAGTCGGAGCATGGCGTGGCGATACTGGGTACGCCGGGCGGCAGTCGCATTATTACGATGGTGCTGCTGGGTATCCTCGATATGGTCGAGGGTCACGGGCCGGCTTCCTGGGTGGTATTGCCGCGCTTCCATCACCAGTACCTGCCGGATGTCATCCAGTTCGAGCCGGGCGCGCTGTCAGCTGACGTGCAGCAGCAATTACGCGAACGCGGTTACCGCCTGAAGCAGATGGGTTCCACCTGGGGTAATATGCAGGCGGTGTATTTCGATTACACCAGCGGCAAGGTGCAGGCCGCCTCGGATCCCCGCGGTGGCGGGCTTGCCCGCGTACATTAACCAGGGAGTGTTTTAATGTTACTGACCAATGTGGAAATCGTACCGGACAAACGTATTGTAAAACATCTGGGGCTGGTACAGGGGAGTACGGTGCGCGCCAAGCACGTCGGGCGTGATCTCATGGCCGGGCTGAAAAATATTTTTGGCGGTGAGTTGCGGGGCTACACCGAGCTGCTGCAGGAATCGCGCGATGAAGCACTGCAGCGCATGCAGGAACAGGCGCAGGCGATTGGCGCCAATGCCGTGTTGAACGTGCGCTTTTCAACCTCGTCTGTTGCCCAGGGTGCGGCCGAACTGTTTGCCTACGGCACGGCGGTCGTGCTCGAGGACCGCTGATATGGATCTGCTGACCTTCCTGGTGCTCATTTTGCTGGGTTACGGTTTCGGGCGCCTGGCGGAGCGTCGTCACTACGCCTCCATTATCAAGCGGGAGACACGCTATCGCCAGGATGTGCTGTTGATCCAGTCGAGTCTGCCACCGCCGAGTGAACAGCCGCCACGCGCTCAGCTGGTGACAGGCAGCGTGGTGATCTCGGTGGATTACTTCAAACGCTTTCTGGCGGGGTTGCGCGGGCTCTTCGGCGGCCGGGTCCGTTCTTATGAAAGTCTGGTGGACCGCGCGCGGCGCGAAGCAATTTTGCGCATGCAGGAACAGGCGCAGCAACTGGGCGCTGACAAGGTAATTAACCTGAAGCTGGAAACCGCGTCCATCTCCAAGGGCCGCAAACAGAAAATCGGTTCAGTTGAAGTGCTGGCCTATGGCACGGCGCTGATACCGGCTGATTGAGGCGGCCGTCCTGGAATACCGCAACCCACAGATCCCGGAAGGGATCAATGTCAGCCGGGAACACCCGCTCAAGGAGTTGCTGATCCTCGGCGGGGGGCTGATAGCGCTGGCCGTGGCGCTGGTGACGCTACTGAGCTGGAGCGCGCAGTACCTGGCGGCGTGGATTCCGTTCTCCTACGAGCAGGACATGGCGTCGTCCTACGTTGACAAGCTCGATACGCCGGCGTCGCCGATGCAGTCGTATTTACAGCGACTGGCCGATGGACTGGCGGACAAGATGGACTTGCCGGCCGGTATGACGGTGACGGTGCATTATGTCGACAGTGATACCGTCAACGCCTTCGCCACCCTGGGTGGCCACATGGTGATTTATCGCGGCCTGGTGCAAGCCACTCCCAGTGAAAACGCCCTGGCCATGGTGATCGGCCACGAAATTGCGCACATCAAGCATCGGGACCCCATTATTGCACTGGGACGTGGCGTGCTGGTGGGCTCGGTGCTGGCGGTACTGGCGGGCGTCAACGGCAACAGCCTGGCCGGCAAGTTGCTGGGCGATGCGGGTTTGCTCACCACCCTGCACTTCAGTCGCAGACAGGAGAGCGAGGCGGACCGTGCCGGTCTTGAAGCGTTGGCGCTTTACTATGGCCATGTGGCTGACGCGGGGAAAATCTTTGAACATTTCCGTGCACAGGAAAAACACGGCCTGTCCCTGCCGGCGTTCTTTCGGACGCACCCCGCCAGTGACAACCGCCTTGAAACCCTGCGCACGATTGCCAGGCAACATGGCTGGTCGCTGAAGGGTGAACTAACCCCGCTGGCAGTGCGGGCAGAAAAAAGTTGAACGCTGGCCGCTGCGGGTCTCGCGTATGGCGGCGCCGCAACGGGGGCAGGCTTCGGAGGTCCGGCCGTAGACGTTCAGCGACTGCTGAAAATACCCCGGTTT
>JALWRY010000487.1 GCA_027080445.1 Thiohalobacter sp.
GTGCATCCAGCCCATGTTCCACTTCATGCTGAAGCCGAGCCCACCCACATCAACCGGCCGGGTTACCTGTGGCCAGGCGGTGGATTCCTCGGCAATGATGACGCTGCCGGGTTGTTCGCTGTGGGTAACCTGGTTCAAGTGACGGAGGAAGTGGATGGCTTCGAGATTCTCGCGGCCACCGTATTCGTTGGGTATCCAGTCGCCGGGGTCGCGCGAATAGTCAAGGTACAGCATGGATGCGACGGCATCGACGCGCAGACCATCGATATGCATTTCTTCCAGCCAGAAGATAGCGCTGGAGAGCAGGAAATTCCTGACCTCGTTACGGCCGTAATTGAATATCAGGGTACCCCAGTCACGGTGCTCGCCACGGCGCGGGTCGGCGTGTTCGTAGAGCGGGCTGCCGTCAAGGCGCGCCAGTGCCCAGTCATCCTTTGGAAAGTGCCCGGGCGCCCAGTCGAGCAGTACGCCGATACCGTGCTGGTGACAGTGGTCCACGAACCAGCGGAAATCGTCGGCGCTACCGAAACGGCTGGTGGCGGCAAAGTAGCCCGTGGTTTGATACCCCCAGGAGGCGTCGAAAGGATGCTCGGTGACGGGTAGCAGTTCAATGTGGGTGAAGCCCAGCTCGCTGACCCAGCGAACCAGACGTTTGGCCAGTTCGCGGTAGTTGAGGAACTGGCCCTGTTCATCCCGTTGCCACGAGCCCAGGTGGACTTCATAGATCGACATGGGCGCGTGCAGCCAGTTATTGTCACGCCGGTTCTCCATCCAGGCCTGGTCCTGCCAGCGGTGTTCCCCGGCACGCATCGCCACTGAGGCATTGCCCGGCCGAAGTTCAAATGCCTTGCCGTAAGGGTCGCTTTTGACATGGAGGCTACCGTGCTCACGGTTGCGGATCTCGAACTTGTAATAGCTGTGTGCGCTGACGCCGGGGATGAACAGTTCCCAGACGCCGCTGCCACCCCGGACCCGCATCGGGTGGCGACGCCCGTCCCAGCGGTTCCAGTCGCCGATGACGCTGACGCGTTCCGCGTTGGGCGCCCAGATGGCGAACAGGACGCCGTCGATACCGTCAATTTCACGAAAATTCGCGCCAAGAAAGCGGTAGGCATGCAGGTGACGCCCTTCGCTGAACCAGTGCAGGTCCAGGTCGCCAATCTGCGGCGGGAAGCAGTAGGGGTCATAGTCGGACCATTCCACACCGTCATTGTCGGTCCAGGCCAGCCGGTAGCGTTCCGGCAGTTCGCTGCCATCTCCGCGCCACTCGAACAGGTCCGTACCCGCGATGCGTTGCAGCTCGGCCCCGTTATCGGCCAGTCGAACGCTTTCACACCAGGGGATGAAGGCGCGAACCAGGGTCTGTCCCCCCGCTTCATGCCGACCCAGCACGTCAAACGGGTTATGGTGCCGTGCGTCAACAATGCGTTGCAGCGCTTCGGGCAGGGCGGGCGTGGCGGTGGCAGGGCGTTGTGCTTTTGACGCCATAGAGTGAGTGTCTCTATTCATAAAACCTGTTTGGCTTTCCGTGGGCTGCACAGATGGTACCATAGCCACCATCCTGTATAGACGGTCCGGAGGAATTAAATGGCCACTGTTTCCACGCCGCGTTTTGTCAGTCGCCTGACGCGCGACACACTGGCGCTGATTCTGGCCGGGGGGCGGGGTTCACGCCTCAAGCAACTGACCCTGTGGCGAGCCAAACCGGCGGTCCCTTTCGGGGGTAAATTCCGCATCATTGATTTTCCGCTATCCAACTGTCTCAATTCGGGGATTCGCCGTGTCGGCGTACTGACCCAGTACAAGGCCCATTCCCTGTTAACCCATTTACAACGCGGCTGGAGTTTCCTGCGTGGTGAATTCGGTGAATTTGTCGAACTGCTGCCGGCACAACAGCGTATCGAATCATCCTGGTATGCCGGTACGGCGGATGCCGTCTACCAGAACCTTGATATCATCCGCAGTCACAAACCGGAATATGTACTGATTCTTGCCGGTGACCATATCTATAAAATGGATTATGGCCCGATGATTGCACAGCATGTTGAACATGGTGCCGACATGACAGTGGGTTGCCTGGAAGTCGACCTGGAAACGGCACAGGCCTTTGGTGTGATGACCGTGGACGGGGATGGCCGGGTGCTGGAGTTTGACGAGAAGCCTGACAACCCGACCCCCTTGCCGGGACGTTCCGACAAGGCGCTGGCATCGATGGGTATCTACGTGTTTAACACGGATTTCCTCTACGAACAGCTCATCAAGGATGCCGACAGCCCGTCATCGAACCACGACTTCGGCCAGGACATTATCCCTTCCATTATCAAATCCTATCGTGTGTTCAGTTATCCTTTCCGCGATGCACAGAGCGGCAGCCAGGCTTACTGGCGGGATGTCGGGACCGTAGACGCTTTCTGGGCGACCAACCTGGAGCTGATCGGCGTAACGCCCGAACTGAACCTGTACGACGAAGACTGGCCGATCTGGACCTACCAGGAACAGATGCCCCCGGCCAAGTTTGTTTTTGACGACGACGACCGACGTGGTATGGCGGTCGATTCCATGGTGTCCGGGGGGTGTGTGATTTCTGGCGCGCATGTCAAACATTCCCTGCTGTTTTCCAATGTGCGCGTGGACTCGTTTTCCTTGCTGGAAAGTGCCGTCGTGTTACCGGATGTGATGGTTGAGCGTCATTGCAGAATCCACAACGCGGTTATCGACAAGGGTTGCTGTATCCCGGAAGGTACGGTGATCGGAGAAGATACGGCAGCCGACACCGAACGCTTTCATGTGACACCGGGTGGCGTGGTGCTGGTGACGCCGGAAATGCTCGGCCAGGAATTGCACCATGCGCGCTAAAAAGGCCAAAGACGGATTACGCGTCGTGCTGTGCTGGCACATGCATCAACCCCAGTACTGTGACCTGATCAGTGGCGAGTACAAGTTGCCCTGGACCTACCTGCACGCCATCAAGGACTATGTCGACATGGCGGCGCATATCGAAGCCGTGCCGGGTGCGAAGGCCGTAGTGAACTTTGCGCCCGTTCTGCTGGAGCAACTCGATGACTATGCGGCGCAGGTCAGTGGCTACCTGCGCGACCACAAGGCGATTCGTGACCCCTTGCTGGCCGCACTGGTGGCGCCGGTTCTGCCGACGCATATCCAGCAGCGTGCCGACCTGGTCAGCAGCTGCCTGCGCGTGAATCGTCAGCGCGTCATCGACCGTTTCCCCGCCTACAAGCGACTGGCCAGTCTGGCGGACCATTTTTGCAAACACTGTGATGACATCGTCTATGTCGGTGACCAGTTTCTTTCCGACCTGGTGTTCTGGTACCACCTGGGCTGGATCGCGGAGACGGTGCGCCGCGATGATATTCGCGTGCAGCGCTGGCAGGAGCAGGGGAACAATTTCTCCCTGCACGACCGGCGTGAACTGCTGGTGCTGATCGGTGAATTGCTGTCCGGCATTATCGACCGTTATGCCCTGCTGGCGGACCGGGGCCAGGTCGAACTGTCGATGACGCCCTATGCCCACCCGATCGTGCCGCTGTTGCTGGATATCGAAAGCGCCCACGATGCCATGCCCGATGCGGAATTGCCGGAGTTGAAGACCTATCCCGGTGGTGAGGAACGTGTCCATTGGCATATTCGCGAGGGGTTGAACGTATTCAAACAGTATTTCCAGCGCAAGCCGGCGGGTTGCTGGCCATCGGAAGGCAGTGTCAGCAAGGCGGCGCTGGATGTGTTTGAACAACATGGTTTCCGTTGGGCCGCCAGTGGCGAGACCGTACTGCGCAACAGCCTGCGCAAGAGCGAGGGTGACGAGGCGGCCGCCGCCGGGGATGCCGTGCTGAAGGGTTACCGGACAGGCGGTGGAAAGCTGGCGTGTTTTTTCCGTGACGACAATCTCTCCGACAAGATCGGTTTCGAGTATTCCACCTGGCACGCAGACGATGCGGTGGCCAACTTTATCCATCACCTCGAAGAGATTGCCGAAGCGAATGAAGGCCGCAAACTGGCCCTGCCGATTATCCTCGACGGCGAAAATGCCTGGGAGCACTTCCCGGAAAACGGCTACTATTTCCTGCGCGCCCTGTACAAGACGCTGGCGGCGCATCCGACACTCAAACTGGCCACTTTCTCCGAGTGCCTTGATGAAGGTGTCGAGATCGGTTCCCTGTCCGACATGGTCAGTGGTTCCTGGGTATATGGCACCTTTTCAACCTGGATCGGCGACCGGGACAAGAACCGTGGCTGGGATATGCTGGGTGATGCCAAATCTGCGTTCGATGAAGCCTGCGCATCCGGCCGTCTCGACAGTGACCAGGTGGTCGCCGCAGAACTTCAACTGGCCATCTGTGAAGGTTCGGACTGGTTCTGGTGGTTTGGTGACTACAATCCGGCCGACTCGGTCAGCGATTTCGAGAGCCTGTTCCGCATGCATCTCTCCAATCTTTATCAACTCATCGGCAAGGAAGCCCCGGAATACCTGGCGCATACCTTTGCGCACGGTAGCGGTCAACCGAGCCTGGGTGGCGTCATGCGCCAGGGGCAGGCGCGTGACTGAACCGCAAGGAGGCGGTTTGCATGGATCCTTTTGAACGTCGGCGTGCGGGTGTGCTGCTGCATCCGACCTCCCTGCCGGGTAGTGTGGGCAACGGCGACCTGGGTGAAGAGGCTTACCGTTTTATCGATTTCCTGGTGGAATGCGGGGTCAGCCTGTGGCAAATGTTGCCGCTGGGCCCCACCCACAGCGACAGGTCGCCCTACCAGTGTCTTTCGGTGCACGCCGGGGACACCCGGCTGATCAGCCTGCAGCGCCTGGTTGACGCCGGCTGGCTCGATGATGCCGGTCTGGACCCGCAGCAGGACATCGATGCACAGCGAAAGGTGCGCCTGGCCGCGGCGTATAACGGCTTCCTGGGACATGCGGACAATGAGGCGCGCACTGCGCTGAAAGCGTTCAGCGAACAACACGCCGGCTGGCTGGATGACTTTGTGCTGTACCAGGCGTTGCGTGACGAGTTCAATCAAAGTGCCTGGTTCGACTGGCCGGCGCCGCTACGTGATCGTGAGGCCGATGCACTGAAGGAGGCGCGCAAGCGGCTTGCCAGCGCCATGGAGCGCGCCCGTTTTGAACAGTTCCTGTTTTTCCAGCAATGGACGCAGCTGCGCCGTTACGCCAATGATCGTGGTGTCCTGCTGTTTGGCGATATCCCGATTTTTGTCGCCTACGACAGTGCTGAAGTCTGGGCCGAGCGGCGCTGGTTCAAACTGGACGAGGCGGGGGAGCTGACAGTTGTGGCGGGTGTTCCACCGGACTATTTTTCCGAGACCGGGCAGCGCTGGGGCAACCCGCACTACGACTGGGAGGCCATGGCGCGTGACGGCTACCGCTGGTGGCTGAAACGTATTGGCACCCAGCTGGAATTGTTCGACCTGATGCGCATCGATCATTTCCGCGGCTTCGAGGCCTACTGGGAAATCGATGCCGCGGCCGACACGGCCGTCGAGGGTCGCTGGGTCAGCGGTCCGGGCGCAGATTTTTTTGAAGCGGTCAGGAAGGCCTTCGACGGTTTGCCGCTGGTGGCTGAAGACCTGGGCGTCATCACACCTGAAGTGACGGCGCTGCGCCAACAGTTTGGTTTGCCGGGGATGAAGATCCTGCAGTTTGCCTTTGATGGTTCAGCGGATAATCCTTACCTGCCGCACAACCACGAACCGCTTTCCGTGGTGTATACCGGCACCCACGATAACAACACCACCCTGGGCTGGTACCAGGAGTTGTCAGACGATCAGCGGTATTTTGTGCGGGATTATCTCGGTATCGAGGCGGAACCCATGCCCTGGCCGCTGGTGCGCGCGGCGCTGGCCTCGGTGGCGCGACTCGCCGTGTTGCCCATGCAGGATGTGCTTGGCCTGGACGGTTCACACCGCATGAATGTCCCGGGTGTCACCGAAGGCCACTGGCAGTGGCGGTTTGACCGGGAGCAGTTACTGCCGGAACACAGCGAACGGTTGAAAGCCTGGGTGCAACTGTATGGCCGTGCCTGATCCCTTCCATCTGGCCATTCCCGTCACCGACCTCGATGCCGCGCGGGACTTCTATATCAAGCTGCTGGGCTGTGTCGAGGGCCGGAGCGATACGCACTGGGTGGATTTCAACTTTTATGGTCACCAGCTGGTATGTCACCTGGATACCTCCCGCCGGGCGCCATCGATTGAAAATCCGGTAGACGGTCATCGCGTGCCGGTGCCTCACTTCGGTGTTGTCGTGGATATGCCGCGCTGGCAGCGGATCGCGGATGCACTGAAGGCGGCGGGTGTCGAGTTCATTATCGAGCCTTACATCCGTTTCGCGGGGAAGGCCGGTGAACAGGCGACCCTGTTTATTCGTGACCCGTCTGGCAATGCGATTGAGATCAAGGGGTTTGTCGATGTTGACCGGCAGTTGTTCAGTACCACGCCGGCTGGCTGAACGTTCCCGCGGTTAACGTGGCGAAGGTATTTATTGCCGGTTTATTGATAAAGATCAAGTCGCCCGGTGAGGAATTCTGTTGCTATGCCGATGTTTACTACAAGGGAACCATCGGTCAGCTGAAATGAATATTTTTTCCACCGCCATCGCCGGTTTTTTTGCCGTGTTAGCCGTGGCCTTCCTGTTGTTCCTGGTTGTGGCTATCGTTCGCAACCTGCGTACAGGCCTGCGTTATCGACAGGGGATTGCCCGGCAGCTATCGTTTTTGAGGCTGGACAGGATGCTGGGAATTCACGGCATCGACCAGGCCAGCTACCTGCACAGCCAGCCGATACGGGACATTCGCGACCAGATGAAACGCTGTTCCGATTGCGCCAGTACCCGCGAGTGCGACCGCTTACTGGATGAGGGCGTCGGTGACCAGGCCGATTTTTGTGACAACGACGAAAAGCTCCGGCAGGTAAAAAAGCAGGTCGAGCACCTATAACCAGATCATGCACCCGGTCTCGAAACGGTGACTCAGCAGCTTGTGACAGGGGTAGATGCGGATCTGGAAATGCTGCAGGCCCGGCAGGGGTGGATCAAGGTCCAGCACGAAGCGGGTTTCCCCGGTATCCAGCTGGCCATCCGCAGTAAATCCAACATACTCGATCGCGACAAATTCCTGGTGTTCATCTTCCCGGCCAATCAGGCATTCCAGGCGCACATCGTCGGGTGTGAGTTCGCCGAGTTGTGCCGCCACTTCGATACGGAAACGCTCGCCTGCCCTGACTGCCTGCGGTGACTGGTCGATACGGCGCAGCGAGACAGTCGGCCACAAGTGGTTGATTTTCTGTTTCCAGGCCGCAAGTTCCTTTGCGCCACGTGAACGGTTTTTCGCCAGTTTGCGCCCCTGTCCGGCCGCCGGCCCGTAGAATCCCTTGATATAGTCCATGACCATACGCTGCGAGTTGAACTTTGGCAGCGCGGATTTCATGGATTGCTTGGACATGCGTACCCAGCCTTCCGAGAAGCCATGGCCGTTACGGTCGTAGTAGAGCGGGATCACCTGGTGTTCGAGGATATCCAGCAATTCATTGGCTTCTTCCTGGTTGCGGAAAGCGGCGTCATAGTGCGTGTCGTGCGAGGTGATGGCCCAGCCGTTCTCGCCGTTGTAGCCTTCGCCCCACCAGCCGTCCAGTACGCTCAGGTTGATCACACCATTCAGGCCGGCTTTCTGTCCGGATGTGCCACTGGCTTCCATCGGGTACTCCGGCGTGTTCAGCCACACATCGACACCGGAAACCAGTCGCCGCGCCAGTGACAGGTCGTAACCTTCCAGCAGCAGGATCTTGCCGATAAACTCCGGCCGCCGGGCGAAGTCGTGAATCACCTGGATCAATTGCTGGCCGGGCAGGTCGCTGGGGTGCGCCTTGCCGGCGAAGATCAGCATCATCGGACGTTTGGGGTCGTTGAGCAGACGCGCCAGCCGTTCGGGATCAGAGAACAACAGGGTGGCGCGCTTGTAGGTAGCGAAGCGACGCGCAAAACCGATGGTCAGGATGTCGGATTCGTGCGGGCTGAGCAGTCGCGTGATGCGGTCGATATGCGCTTCACCGCAGCGATTACGCCGGCATTGCAGCACCACGCGACGGCGTACCTGATTAAGCAGTTCCGATTTGAGTGACTGTCGCAGGCTCCAGAAACTGTGGTCGGGGATTTCCTCGATACGTTCCCAGTACGCCTCGTTGAGCAGTTCGTTGCGCCATTCCATGCCAAAGCGCATGTCATACAGGTTGCTCCATTCGTAGGCGAGGAAGGTCTGCACGTGCACGCCGTTGGTGACGTGGCGCATGGGGTTTTCACGGTAGGGAATTTGTGGCCAGACATAGCCCTCCATCTGTGAGGCGACTTCACCGTGAATTTTGCTTACGCCGTTGTGGAAACGCGAGCCGTGCAGGGCCAGCACGGTCTGGTTGAAGCCGCCCTGGTTGGACGGACTGGTGCCGAGTGCCAGGAATGCCTCCATGGACAGACCCAGCTGCGGGATATAATCGTCGAAATAGCTGGAGATCAGGCTGTGGTCAAAGATGTCATGACCGGCCGGTACCGGCGTGTGCGTGGTAAAGACGGTTGCCGCCGCAACCTGTTCGAGTGCGCTGGCAAAGTCCAGCCCCGAACTGACCAGTTCGCGGCAGCGTTCCAGCACCTGGAAGGCGGCGTGGCCTTCATTGATATGCCAGGCGGTCGGTTCCATGCCCAGTGCGCGTATGGCGCGTACGCCACCGATACCGAGCACGATCTCCTGTTGTATACGGGTGTTGATATCGCCACCGTATAACTGGTAGGTAATCGCGCGGTCGGCTTCGCTGTTTTCCGGCAGGTCGCTGTCGAGCAGGTACAGCTTGATGTGTCCGGCGCGCGCCTGCCACAGTTTCAGGCGTACCTGGCGGCCCGGGAAATCAACGGTAACATGCAATTCCTCGCCACTTTCGTTACAGGCGGGTGTGAGCGGTAGCTGGTCGAACTCGGTGGTGTTGTAGTGCGCGACCTGGTTACCGTGTTCGTCGATGGTCTGGATGAAGTAGCCCTGCCGGTACAGCAGGCCGACGGCGACGAACGGGATGCCCAGGTCGCTGGCGGCCTTGCAGTGGTCGCCGGCCAGAATGCCGAGGCCGCCGGAGTAGATCGGCAGGCTCTCGTGCAGGCCGAATTCAGCGCAGAAATAGGCGACCAGGTCTTTTTTCGGGTTCAGGTACTTGTCGATGCTGCTGCGCTGGCGTTCGTTCAGGTAGGTGTCGTAGGTCGACAGGGCGCGGTTGTAGGCTTCAACATAGATACGGTCTTCGGCGGCCTCGTCGAGCCGTTGTTGTGAAACCCGGCGCAGGAAAACTTTCGGGTTATGACCGGAACTGTCCCAGAGGGCGTGGTCGAGCCGGAAAAACAGCGAGCGTACACTGCGATCCCAGCTGTACAGCAGGTCGTTGGCCAGCTCGTTGAGGCGGGCCAGTTTTTCCGGAAGTTCAGGCTGGACTTCGAGTGCAAAACGGGTTCCGGACATGCTGTCTCCATCAGAATTTGAAGGTGGTGCCGAGGGTGGGAATCGAACCCACACTCTGTTGCCAGAACCGGATTTTGAATCCGGCGCGTCTACCAGTTCCGCCACCCCGGCACAGGCGCGCCAGTATAAGGATTCCTGAGCCTGCCGCAAGCAAGCACTGTGCTAACATGCCGCGCCATGAAAACCCGGGACTTCCATTACCAGCTTCCACCCGAGCGCATCGCCAGTCATCCGGCACGGCCGCGACACAGCAGCCGCCTGCTCGATCTGGAGACAGATGGCGGCATCCATGACCGCCGCATGGAAGATTTCCCGCAGCTGCTGAATCCGGACGATTTGCTGGTGTTCAATGATACCCGGGTCATCCCCGCCCGTCTGTACGGGAAAAAGTCCAGCGGGGGCAAGGTCGAAGTGCTGATCGAGCGTGTGCTGGACGACCGGCGGGCGCTGGCGCATGTGCGTTCCAGCAAATCGCCAAAACCGGGCAGCCGCCTGCTGTTGGCAGAGGCTGAACTGGAGGTCGAGGTGACGGGGCGGGAGGGCGAGCTGTTCAGCCTGTACTTTGCCGGCGAGGTTCCGCTGCTGGAGTTGCTGGAACGCTGGGGTCACGTGCCTTTGCCGCCATATATCGAGCGAGCTGATGAGCGGGTGGATCGTGACGACTACCAGACGCTTTACGCGAAACATCCCGGCGCCGTGGCGGCGCCGACCGCTGGCCTGCACTTTGACCGGCCG
>JALWRY010000488.1 GCA_027080445.1 Thiohalobacter sp.
ATGTGGCCGCACGCATCCGTCGTAGCCAGGACATCCTCGAGCGACGTATCGCCATCGAGAATGTTTCCTACTACGCCGCACCGGGCAAGGAGATGGAGGAAATCGACTTCATCAATGCCATTCTCGAAGAGGCCGACTGCGACCTGCTGCTCGACGTCAACAATATCTACGTCAACAGCATCAACCACCGCTATGATGCGGAACAATTTCTGACGGCACTACCTGCCGGGCGGGTGATGTACTTCCACGTTGCCGGCCATTTTGAACAGGCCGAAGATCTGATTATTGACACCCACGGCGCCGACATTGTCGACCCGGTGTGGTCCTTGCTCGACAGGGCCTACGCACATTTTGGCCCGGTTCCAACACTGCTGGAACGTGACTTCAACATCCCGCCACTCCCCGAACTGCTGACCGAAGTAGATCGCATCGTCGCCATGCAGGGACAATGGCAGGAACAAGAAAACACACAGAACAAGACACATGGCTGAAGCCGGTTTTACACAACAGCAATATGCTTTTGCTGCACATATTCGTCAACCGGACAGGAATCCCGCACCGGAAGGTATCGAGGACCGACGCCTGGCGATCTACCGGGAACTTTTCTACAACAATGTCGAAGGGTTCCTGTCAAACGGTTTCCCGGTGCTGCGTGAACTGACCGATGATGATGACTGGCACGCGATGGTGCGTGATTTCTTTGCCAACCATCGCTGCCATAGCCCGCTGTTCATGGAAATCTCGCGCGAATTCCTTACCTACCTCGAACAGGAACGTGGCGAACGTGAAAACGACTTCCCTTTCCTGCGCGAACTGGCACACTATGAATGGGTCGAACTGGCGCTTTCGGTCGCCGAATCGGACCCCGGACAGATCGATGATCCTGACGGGGACCTGCTCGAAGGGATACCTGTCCTGTCCAGCCTGGCGTGGCCCCTGTGCTACCAGTACCCGGTTCACCGGATTTCCCCCGATTACCAACCCGACAAACCCGCTGACCAGCCGGTGTACCTGATGGTATACCGCGACGGGAACGATGACGTGGGCTTTATGGAACTGAATGCCATCAGTGCACGCCTGTTTTCCCTGCTCCAGGATGATGACACGCTGACCGGTCGCCGGGCACTTGAACAGATCGCCACGGAACTGAATCACCCCAGACCCGGAGTCGTTATCGACGGCGGCCGGGAAATACTGCAAGCCTGGCGACAACGCGATATTGTGCTCGGCGTCAACCGGCCGAGCGGGTAAGAAGCCCTGCAAGACGGGATCGTTTCCAGGTCACAAAACAAACCAACCGCCCGGAGAAACCAATTCATGTATCCGCTTGTTCAACTACAGCATCTGCTCGATAAAACCCGTGCCTTCGACTTCCTGGCGCCGCTGGCCCTGCGGCTGTACCTGGCGCCGATTTTCTGGATGGCGGGCACCAAGAAACTTGCCGACATGGACAGTATTATCGAGTGGTTTGGCAACCCCGACTGGGGACTTGGACTACCCTACCCCGAAATCATGGCCTGGGCCGCCGCACTCACCGAAACAGGCGGCGCTATCCTGCTGATCGTGGGGTTTGCCGTGCGCTGGATTTCTGTCCCGTTGATGGTCACCATGGTGGTCGCCGCACTGACCGTACACCTGCCGAATGGCTGGCTGGCGATTGCCGAAGGTACCGGGCCATTCGCGACTGAACGCACCCGGGGCGCCATCGAACGACTGAATGTCGCCAAAGAGATTCTCCAGCAACATGGCAATTATGAGTGGCTGACACAGAACGGGGAATTCGTGGTGCTCAACAATGGTGTTGAATTCGCGGCTACCTATTTCATCATGCTGCTGGTACTGTTCTTTATCGGTGGTGGTCGATTTTTCAGTATGGACTACTGGGTCCGTAAAGCTTTTATGCGTTAAGGAGAGATACGATGCAACTGGGAATGATTGGACTCGGACGTATGGGGGCCAATATGGTCCGTCGCCTGCTTAAAGGCGGGCATCAGTGCGTTGTACACAACCGCAGCCAGGGGCCGGTTGAACAACTGGCCAGTGAAGGCGCCGTGGGTTCCGATAACCTGGACGATTTCCTGTCGAAGCTCGACAGCCCGCGCACCATCTGGTTGATGGTGCCGGCTGCCGTGGTAGACCAGCAGCTTGATGCGCTGGTATCGCGGCTGGATGCCGGTGACATCGTCATCGATGGCGGCAACTCCTACTACAAGGACGACATCATCCGTGCACAGCGATTAAAGGAAAAAGGTATCCACTACCTCGACGTCGGCACCAGTGGCGGCGTCATGGGACTGGAACGCGGCTACTGCCTGATGATTGGCGGGGATGACAGTGCGGTTAAACACCTCAACCCGGTGTTCGCCACACTCTCACCCGGTATGGGCAACATCGAACGCACGAGTGGACGTAAAGGTGAGCCTTCCCCGTCCGAGCAGGGTTACCTGCACTGCGGCCCGGCCGGCGCCGGTCATTTCGTCAAAATGGTTCACAACGGTATCGAGTACGGCCTGATGGCGGCCTATGCAGAAGGCTTTAACATTCTCAAACATGCCGGCATCGGCAAACAAAGCCAGGA
>JALWRY010000489.1 GCA_027080445.1 Thiohalobacter sp.
GTGGACCATACCGTGCTGAGTAACGAAAACATGTCAGAGCTCGGTCGTTTTGCCGTGACCGAAAACCTTACCCAGGTCGGCGCCTTCAAGACCTCAACGCTGCGCAACATCGCGCTCACGCAACCCTATATGCACGATGGCAGCCTGAAGACCCTGGAGGACGTGGTGGATTTCTACAACAATGGCGGGCGGGTCAAGGACACGGATCCCGTCTCGGCATTCCTGAGCGGAGGCATTCGCCCGCTGAATCTTTCCGATAAGCAGAAAAAGGACCTGGTGGCTTTTCTCAAGGCGCTCACCAGCCCGTCTATGGCAAAACTGTCCCACCAGGATGGAGGTAATACCCCATGAGCAAGCCGGATACCAAACGACGTGAATTTTTAAAGCGCAGTGGCGCACTGCTGGCCGCCAGCAGCCTGCCCCTGAGTCTCGTTGATGTCGCCTTCGGGAAATCGTCACCGGAGAACTTCACCTTTGCCTATATCTCGGATTCCCACCTGACCCAGATCAAGGGCAAGCAGTTTGTCCGCAACTGGGACCAGGGCCTGATCCGTGCGGTGGCCGAAGCCAACCTGCTGGACCCGCGACCGGATTTTATTTTCTATGGCGGGGATATTGCCCAGCTTGGCAAGCCGGCGGAAATCGATCATGGACTGGATATCCTCGGCGCACTGCGGGGCAAGGTGCATTACGTGACCGGCGAGCATGACTATTACCTGGACCTCGGCGAACACTGGCGCAAACGCCTGGGACCGGATCATTACAGTTTTGATCACAAGGGCGTCCATTTCGTGGTGTTGAACAGCATTAAAACCTACGATGACTGGACCTACCACAAGTGGCCGAGCGGTGCCGAACGCATGCACCAGATGGCGCGGCTGGATAACCCCCAGGGGTCACCCTTCATGGTCGGCGAACAACAGCGCGCCTGGCTGAAGGATGACCTGGACAAGGTCAGCAAGGATACGCCGCTGGTGGTGATGTCCCATTCGCCCCTGCAGAAAATCTACAAGGGCTGGAATTTCTGGACCGAGGATGCGGAACAGATCCAGGCGCTGCTGAAACCCTTCAAACAGGTCAATGTACTGTACGGGCATGTGCATCAAATCCAGACCAACCAGATCGGCAATATCAGTTTCAGTGCCGCGATGGCGACGGCCTGGCCCTGGCCCTATCCCGCCACCTACAAACAGAAGGCCAGTTACCTGCCCAAGCTCACGGTCAATATGAACCGGGCCGATCCGTTCTTTGAGCGCGACGCCACGGGGTGGCAGTTCATCAACCTGCATACCGGTCGCACGGATGTGCATTACCAACTCCCCGGCAACCAGAACCGGGTTGTCGCCTGGGACGAACGGGCAGGGCACCCGGTGGATACGCAATTCCAGGCTGAGGCAGACCGTATTCCGCCGCAGCGCCACTATTGATTGAAAAAGGAGCATGGCAATGAAAAACAGGCGTATCACTCCAATGCTTGCCGGCCTGATCCTGGCAACAGGGGGCGTGGCGGGTATACCGCAGGCACAGGCGGATAATTTTACTCAGGCAGACCTGGATCGCTGGCAACAGGAATACAATACAGTCGTTCGCCAGGGAGAGAAGCTGTTTCACGGCGGGCTGGAGAATAAAAACACGGTTTCCTGTGATCAGTGTCATCCCAATGCCGCCAATACTCATCCCGAGACCTACCCGAAGTTCCAGCAGCAACTGGGGCGCGTTGTCGAACAGTGGGAAATGATCAACTGGTGTATCCGTAATCCACTGGAAGCCAAACCACTGGCCGCGGATGATCCCAGGATGATTGCCTTGCGGGCCTATATTTCCAGTGAGCGCAAGGGCGTCGCGCTGGCGCCGGGGAAACACTGACGACGCATCAATCGCAGGTTCTCTGGTTTATACTCTGCTTGATGAACCTGTTCGACAAACTCCACATGCAACTCCGCTTCCGCCGTTATCGGCAACGTAAGGAGGCGGCCGAGATTGCCTTCATGCAGTCACTGCCGCTTGGCGGGCGAACCGTGATCGATATCGGCGCCAACAAGGGGGTGTACTGTTACTGGTTGTCAAAGGCGGTGGGCCGGGCCGGCCGGGTGATCGCTTTCGAACCACAGCCCGAGCTTGAGGCGCACCTGGCGGACGTCATCGACAGTTTTTCCCTCGCCAATGTGGAGCTGACGCCCTTTGCGCTGTCTGCGCAAGCCGGCGATACCATACTGTATCGCCGTGCAGCGGGCGCGGGTGATGCCTCCTTCGAAGCCATGCCGGGTGGCGAGGGCATCACGGTACGCTGTACCACGCTGGATGACTACGCCACGCTGACCGGACTGGAAGATGTGGCATTCATCAAATGCGATGTCGAGGGGCATGAACTGGCGGTCATGCAGGGGGCGGAGCACCTGCTCAGGCATTGTGCCCCGATTCTGCAGGTGGAATGCCATCACCGCGAGGCCGCACAGGGTGAATTATTCGCCTTCCTGTCCGGACTGGGCTACGAAGGGTTTTTCATCCAGGATGGGCGGCACATTCCCTGCGGCGAGTTTGATCGCTACCCCTGCCGCAAGCCCACGCTGGATCACC
>JALWRY010000490.1 GCA_027080445.1 Thiohalobacter sp.
ACGCCGGCCGATGGCGGCGCCACTACCGGGTAAAAAGTGCAATACGTCGTGCGGAATCCCGGCTTCGTGCAGCAAGGCCACCGCACGGCCGGCCACCAGCGGCGTCTGGCGCGCGGGTTTGGCCAGTACACTGTTACCCGCCACCAGCGCCGCGCTGACCTGCCCGATAAAAATCGCCAGGGGAAAATTCCACGGGCTGATACAGGCGAATACACCACGCCCGTGCAGGCTGAGGCTGTTCTGCTCACCGGCAGGACCCGGCAGACGATACGCGCCCTCGAACTCCTCCCTGGCGCGTTGCGCGTAGTAGCGGCAAAAATCCACGGCTTCACGCACTTCGGAAAGTGCATCAGCCACTGTACGCCCGCCTTCCTGCACAATCATCGCCATCAAGGCAGGCATGTCCTGCTCGATCCGGTCAGCGGCACGCAGCAGACAGTCCGCGCGTTGCGCACCACCCTGCGCATCCCAGGCAGGCGCCGAGGCGTCAGCCAGTTCCAGCGCACGCGCCAATGTGGCATCGTCCGTCTCCCGCACCTCACCGACCTGCACTTCGGGCCGCGCCGGGTTCCACACGGCGCGGGGTTCAGCCCGGGAAGCTGTCTCACCGGCACAAGCCGCCACGCACCAGGGCGTGTGACTTGCCTGCGCCATCTGTTCCAGTAACGACCGGACAACATCCGGCGCACTCAAATCCAGACCACGCGCATTCCTGCGTTCATCCCCGTACAGGGCTTCCGGCAACGGAATGCGCGGATGCGGCGAGGCATTGGCCTGGCGAATCCGCTCACAGGGATCCTCGATCAGTGACTCGACAGGACAGGCCGGGTCATTGATGGCGTTAATGAATGAACTGTTGGCGCCATTCTCCAGCAGGCGTCTAACCAGGTACGGCAACAGGGCTTCGTGACTGCCGACCGGGGCATAGACACGCACTTGCACAGTCTCATCACTGGACCGGAGGGCGTTATATAATGAATCGCCCATCCCGTGCAGGCGCTGAAATTCATAATCACAACCGGCGGCGATTTCCTTAACCCACGCCAGAGTCAGGGCATTGTGTGTGGCGAACTGCGGGTAAAAGCAGTCCGGCGCATCCAGCAACAACCGCGCGCAGGCAAGGTAGGAGACATCGGTCGCCGCCTTGCGGGTAAATACCGGGTAGCCGGGCAGCCCCTGTTGTTGCGCCCGCTTGATTTCACTGTCCCAGTAGGCGCCCTTGACCAGCCGTACGGGAATCCGCCGCTGGTGCTTGCGCGCCAGCGCTGACAACCACTGCAGTAACGGGTAGGCGCGTTTCTGGTAGGCCTGCACCGCCAGGCCCGGTCCTTCCCGCCAGTCGGCCGGCGCCATGTCGATCAGGCGTTCGAACAGTTCCAGCGACAGTTCCAGCCGATCCGCTTCTTCCGCATCCAGCGTCAAACCGATCCCGGCCCTGGCGGCATCCTCGACGAGTTGTTGCAGGCGCGGCAACAACTCCGCCATGACGCGCTCGCGCTGCGCAAATTCATAGCGCGGGTGCAAGGCGGAAAGCTTGATGGAAATGCCGGGTTGCCGGAACACCGGCGCCGCCTTGTCGACCCGCTCGCCAAGCTGCCGGATGGCATTCCGGTAGGCCGTCAGGTAACGATCCACATCCTCCGCCGTCAGCGCCGCTTCGCCGAGACAGTCAAAGGAGAACAGCGTACCTGACGGGTAATCATCGGCCCGCCGCAAGGCCTCCGGCATGGTACGCCCCATCACGAACTGCCCGGCCAGCAGGCGCATCGCCTGTCGAATCACCCGACTGGCTACCGATTCACCCACCCGGGCCACCAGCCTGTGCAGCAGGGTCTCGGCGCCGGCGTCCAGTGCCTCGGCAGAGAACACCTGCCCCGTCAGCAACAGGCCCCAGGTCGATGCATTCACCAGCAGCGAGGTGCTCGCGCCGAGGTGTTCATCCCAGTGTCCGCGCGCCAGGCGGTCGGCGACCAGTTTTTCCGCCGTCGCGTCATCCGGTATACGCAACAGTGCCTCGGCCAGGCACATCAGCAACACGCCTTCTTCCGAGGACAGGTCATACTCCTGCAAAAAGGCTTCGACACCCGACTGCCGCGGGGCCTGTTCGCGTACCGCGATAACCAGCCCGCGCGCCTGCGCCTGGATGCGCCGGACGCGCTCCGGGTCGAGCGCAGCCTGTGCCAGGCGCTGTTGTACGCAGTGGCGCTCGTCGCACAGGCTGGCTGCACGGATTGCCACCCTCAATGTGTCTTCCCCCATCTACGACACCTCGTCAACGTGCTAAGATAAAAATACTCACCGATCCCTTAAGGAATATTGACCATGCAGAGCGTTCTTCGTGCCCTGTTTTATCTTAGCCTGATCACATCCCCGCTGCTCGCACAGGCGGCAAACAAGGTCGCCGGCGTCAACATCGATGCCAGCTGCAACACCGGCGACCAATCCCTGAAACTGAACGGCGCCGGCGTGCGCAGCAAGTATTTCTTCAAGATTTATGTGGGCGTGTTGTGTGTTGAACAAAAAAGCCATGATGCGGCGACCTTACTGGCGGTGCCGGGCGCCATGCGCATGCA
>JALWRY010000491.1 GCA_027080445.1 Thiohalobacter sp.
GGCCACCCATCGCCAGTACCCGGTTACGGATATCTTCCAGCTCCTCGTTATAACGGCGTGAGATATGATGTCCGATATTGAGATTTTCCATCGATAAATTCCTTACCTGTAATGCACGGTAGTGTAGTTTTCCACCGTCTTCTCACCTGATTTGATAAAGATCATACAGGATCTGTACATGGCTGAAACCCGGCGCGATGATACCGGAATTCAGCTCCACGCCGAAAAACCGGCAACTTTTGCCGCACGCGAAACCTTCCATCCAGCGTGTCAGGCGGTCCCTGAACAGGCGCGGACGGAAGTGGATACTGTTGCTTGAAATCGCTGAGGTGGACATGACGGTTACAGCCTACGTGAGAAATATGGCAGTGGTATGACAGGCAATTCACCTGAATAAAACGCTCTTTGGCATTGAATTTGCTTCAATTACCCCACCAACACCAGACCGCCACAAGTCTGGCGCTACCAATACAGGCCCCAAAAGGGGAAGGGAGGGTATGCCACATGGGCATTGAACATCGCTGGAGTTCACGACGCGACATTGATCTTGAAGTCAATCTGCACTATCCACCCGTTGGAACCATCAACGGCAAAACACGCAATATCAGCCTGGAAGGCATGTATGTTGATCTCAAAGGCGTACACATCCCGCCCCAGGCCAGACTGGAAATCTCTTTCACGGCTGAAATGCGCGGCCGGCCTGTCGAACACCGTCTTCCCGCCTATGTCGTGCATGCACGTGATGGCGGCGTAGGCCTGATGCTGCAACACGTCGGTTACCGCGAATTCGACGCATTGCGCTACATGCTGAACGCTGCGTAAAAAAAAAGCCCCCGCCGGACTGGCGGGGGCTTTTCTCTTGACCACCACCTTCCGCCTGGACATCAAGTCTGGACTTCGACAACATCCTCTTCAAGTACTCACGCTTACCCCTACAAAAACAATCACTTAAATGAATTCCGACCTATTTTGATCGAATTCATCATTTTGTAACATGCCGGGGTTAGAGTAGCCCGCACTATCAATGCGTAAATCATGAGGAGCAATACATGAAAAAACATATCCTGGCCGGCTTGATGATTGCGGCTGTTTCAGCACCAGCCCTGGCGGTGACCATCGAAGGTACCGGCTCCAGCTTCCAGTATCCGGCAAACAAAGCCTGGTCCAGGCTTTATTTCGATAAAACCGGCAATAAAGTCAACTACTCGCCAACCGGCTCCGGTGCGGGGATCAAGGAAGTTTCCGCCCGCCACGTCGATTTTGGTGGCAGCGACAAGCCACTCAAACCCGCCGTATTAAAAAAGAAAAATCTGAGCCAGTTTCCCATTGCAATTGGCGCCATCACCCTGGCTTACAACCTACCCGGCGTTTCAAACCTGAAGCTGTCTGAAAGCGCCATTTCCGGCATCCTGCTGGGTAATATCGAATACTGGGACGCGCACACCATCAAACGCGACAATCCAGGTCTGAACCTGCCCCATAAAAAAGTTTTATTTATCCATCGCTCAGACAAATCCGGCACCACGTTCGGCTTTACCTATTACCTGTCAAAGATGAATACCGTCTGGCGCTCACACTATGGCGCCAAAAAAGCCATCAACTGGCCCATGAAAAACCATATTGCCGGCAAAGGGAATTTTGGTGTATCCACCGCCATTAAGACCAATGCGTATTCGATTGGTTATGTGGATTATGCTGACGCCGTTTCCAACAAATTACATATGGCAAGCATCGAAAACCGGGCGCATAAATTCTCCAGTCCGACACCCGCCGCTTTCGCGACAGGCGCAAAATATGCCGACCTGAATCCTGAAAAGGATTTCTATGCCAATATTGAGTATCCAAAATCCGGCTATCCCATTATGACTGCCACGTTTGTGCTTGTACCGAATGACAGTGACAAGAAAAAGCAGGTTGCCGATTTTTACACTTTTGCACTGTCACATCCGGAAACTGCCTCGGCACTGGGTTATGTCGCACTACCCCCCGCCGTGGTGACAAAGGTCGAGACCTATATGACTGACAAAGGCATGAAATAAGCCGGTAAAGTCTAACTCCGATATAATATTTTGTTATATACTTCCGCTCCCTTTCCTGCCCCATTCAGTACATTAACAGGAAAGGGGGCTATCCGGAGGCAGCAGAGCTTACGATAAAACTTTTTTCTTTCAATGTGTTAACCATCCTGAAAGGCTGTTCAAATGAACACGTTTGGTAACTGTTAGTCGCGTGGAAAAGGTATTTAAAACATTTGCCCAGCTTAGTGCCAGTTTTGTTTTTGTGGTACTGGTCGCAACAGTCGCTGTCCTGTACATCACAGCCAAACCGGCCATTGAGGAATTCGGGGCACACTTTATTATTGAACCACGCTGGGGCGTCGATGTTATACAGAAAAACATCCCCGCAAATGCCCCGCCTACCACCAGCACCTCAACCCGTGACAGCATAAAGCCAGCCAGTTCAGCCCCAGTAGTAAACACCGGGGTCGCTGATGAGGCACTGGATGACGGGGACGACATGAGTATTGATGATGAATTCGATACCGATGAATCCATCCCCACAGATGATGATATGGATACCGGCCAAAGCGGCCTGCCCGGCTCAGCTGATAGAAATATAAAAACCATCTATGGCGGCGCGGTACCCATTGTCGGCACAATTTTCTCCACCCTGATTGCGATGCTGTTTTCTATCCCTGTATCCATGGGTATCGCCGTCTTCCTGTCTGAAATTGCCAGCCAGCAGATTGCCAGGCCGATCGGCATTGCAATTGAACTGCTCGCGGCTATCCCCAGCATTATCTATGGCATGTGGGCTTTATTCTATTTCGGGCCTTTCATCGCGTCTGTTTTTGGCGGCCACAGCGTGTCACTCTTGATTGCCGGCCTGGTATTGGCCGTTATGGTGATCCCGTTTATGACAGCCTTGAGCCGGGATGCAATCAACACCACACCCAATGTGTTGAAAGAATCCGCCTACGCCATGGGAGCCACAAAATTTGAAGTGCTTAAAGATATTATTTTCCCCTATGCCAAAGCAGGTATTATCGGTTCCATTATCGTGTCACTTGGCCGGGCGATGGGTGAAACCATGGCGGTTGCTTTTGTCATCGGCGGCATATTCCAGTTTGCCCACAAAGTGACTGATGCCACGACCTCGATACCGGTTGTCCTGGCGAATAACTTTTCCGAGTCCAGCGGCATGAGTATGCACGCGTTGTTTTATTTATCACTGATCCTGTTTATCGTGAGTTTCATCACGATCTTCTTCGCCAAATATTTCCTCATGAGCAAGCGCTAAGCATGCGATTAGTGATTAACAAAATTGCCCTCTTGCTATCGTCACTGACGGCTATCCTGGGCTTGCTGTTTCTGGGCTGGATTCTGGTCACCCTCATCCTCAAGGGTTCCACCGCACTGACACCGTATATTTTTACCCACGACCTGGTCAACAATGGCATTCGCAACCTGTTATGGGGGCAATTTGTGCTCGCTGGACTGGCTTCTGTTATCGGCATTCCGGTGGGTTTACTTGCCGGCATTTATTTACAGGAATACGGCAACCATACCCGATATGCCAATTTTATCCGCGACCTCAGTGATGTCATGATGTCTGCCCCTTCTATCGTTATTGGCACCTTTATTTACGCCATCATCGTTATTCCAGCCGGGCATACCAATGGCTGGGCAGGGGTCGCCGCACTGTTTGTCATGATGTTACCCATCGTTGTACGCACCACCGATCATATGTTGGGCCTGGTACCAACCGAACTGCGTGAAGCCGGAATAGCCATTGGCGCGACCAAATACCATGTCATTATTCATATCATTTTAAAGGCTGCCAAAGTCGGTATTATGACCGGCCTGATACTGGCCTTTGCCCGCATCGTCGGCGAAACCGCACCACTACTCTACACCAGTGGTTCAACGATCTATATGGAAACCGATTTAAGCCAGACCTACCCATCCATGACCGTTTCCATCTATAACCTGGCTACCATGCCGGATGAAAAACTGGTTGCACTTGCCTGGGCGGCAGCATTGATTCTCACCCTTACGGTACTGGCGCTGAATCTGCTTGGCCGTTTCCTGATTAAAGACAAAAAAATAAAAGCTTATAAATAGGTAAAGATGAAGGTTACAACCAAATGAAAAACAAGATGGAAATCAAAAACTTCAGCTTTACCTATAAAGGCGCCAAAGCACCGTCGCTGAATCAGATCTCCTTGCCGATCCAGACCAATAAAGTGACAGCGATAATCGGGCCCAGTGGCTGTGGAAAATCGACATTGCTAAGAAGCATGAACCGTATTCACGACCTCTACCCCGGCAATCAATACGATGGCGAAATTCTTTTACAGGACAAGGATGGTAAGCACCAGAACATTCTCGCCATTAAAAAAGAAAATGAATTTATTCGGCTGCGCCAGAAAGTCGGCATGGTGTTCCAGAAACCTACGCCTTTCCCCATGTCCATTGTCGATAATATCGCTTACGGGCTAAGGCTTACCGGGCTGAAAAACAAACGGAAACTGCATGAACAGGTTGAAAAATCCTTACGTGATGTCGCCCTGTGGGAGGAAGTCAAAGACCGCTTGAACGATGATGCCCGTGGTTTATCAGGCGGTCAGCAACAACGTTTGTGCATTGCACGGGTGATTGCATTAAAACCGGAAGTGATTTTATTTGACGAACCCACCTCGGCACTGGACCCCTTGTCGACACTGGCCATCGAAGAGATGATTTCTGAACTCAAACAAAATTACACCATCACCGTCGTCACGCACAATATGCAACAGGCATCACGTATTTCTGATTACACTGCGTTCATGTATCTGGGTGACCTGATTGAATTTGATGATACCGAGACCATCTTTATTCGCCCCAGCGAGAAACAGACTGAAGATTACATTACCGGCAGGTTTGGTTAAACATGCTACGAGGAAATTGCCGACTGGCAGCTGCGCAGCTGCAAATCGGCAAACCGGCAACTGAAACAACTGCCCCGACCGGGTTCACTCTCGATCTCAAGTCGGCCCTGGTGCCGCAATAACACATGTTTCACGATGGCAAGACCCAGCCCGGTACCACCACGTTCACGTGAACGTCCGGCATCGACCCGGTAAAAACGCTCTGTCAGGCGGGGAATATGGATCGCCTCGATCCCCGGCCCGGTATCGGTGACCGAAAACAGCCCCGTCTCGCCATCACGTGCCCAGCGTATCTGGATTTCCCCACCCTTTGGGGTATACCGAACCGCATTGAGCACCAGGTTGGAAAACGCGCTGTACAACTCACTTTCCACGCCCAACAGGCACAGTGTACTTTCGATCTGAACGTCGAACTGATGGTTCTCCTTGCCACTGAAGGTCTTTGCCTGGTCGACAACCTGTTGAATCAGATCCGGCACATGGACCACCTGCGAGCCATTCCCGGGTTCATCGGTTTCCAGTCGCGCCAGCAGCATCAGATCCTCGACCAGGCGATTCATGCGCCGGGCCTGTTGCTGCATACTGCGCAACGGAGAAGCACTCTGCGCATCCGGCTCATCATCAATCAAGGCCTCAAGGTAGCCGGACATCACAGTGAGTGGTGTACGCAGTTCATGCGACACATTGGCCACAAAGTCCTGTCGCATACGCTCCAGTTTCTGAATATGCGTCATATCGCGTGCCACCAGCAAGCGCCGGTTACCGGTATAGGAGACAAGGCGTAAGCGCAGGGTCTGGCCTTCGTTGACTGGTGACGGGATTTCAACGCCCTGCGAATAATCCTGGCTGTGCAGGTACTCCAGGAAGGCGGGATGCCGGATCAGGTTGCTGATTCGCTGACCTGTGTCACGCGGAAACTCGAAACCCAGGTAGCGGGCGGCCGCTGTATTCCACCATTCGATCTCTTCGCTGTCGGGTCGCAGTTCTACCGTGGCATCCGGCAATGCACTGGTCAATTTATGCAGCCGTTTCAACATCCCGCGCAGATTACGCTTGCGCTGCTGGTTACGCTGTTGCAAGCGGTAGATATGCTCGAAGGCTTCGTCCCAGATACCACTGGCCTCGGGGGGCTGAAACGATTTGCTTTCGCGCAGCCAGCGCACCAGTCGATTCAGGTTGTAGAGATGCCAGCCCAGGTAAATGACGAGCACCAGTAACACCCCGGCCATGAGCTGGCCGAACAGCGCACCCGCCACGATACCTGCCAGCAGCATACCGACAAATCGCGACAACTCCTCCTGCAAGGCTCGACTCACACTTTCGCCTTTCCTGAAAAACGGTAACCTGCCCCGCGCACTGTCTGGATAAAGGTATCATAACCGTGTATGGCCAGCGCCTTGCGCAACCGCCTGATGTGTACATCGACGGTGCGCTCTTCCACATAGATACCGCGCCCCCACACTCGGTCCAGCAACTGCTCACGGCTGTACACGCGGTCCGGGTGATGCATGAAAAAAGACAGCAGGCGGAATTCTGTCGGCGCCAGCTCAATATCCACCTCACCGGCCTGCACCCGGTGGTCGACCGGGTTCAGCGTGAGTCCGCCGATATGGATTGACGTTTCTTCGCTTTCCGGGTGGGTACGCCGTAATACCGCCTGGATGCGGGCAATCAGCTCACGGGGTGAAAACGGCTTGGCGACATAGTCATCGGCGCCGGTTTCCAGGCCACGCACCCGGTCATTCTCATCACTGCGCGCCGTTAACATGATAATGGGCAGCCTTGCCGTCAGTTCTTCACGCCGCAGACGCCTGGCGAGGTCAACACCGCTCATGCCCGGCAGCATCCAGTCCAGCAATACCAGGTCCGGCGGGTTGCTGGCGATGGCCACCAGCGCCTGCTCGGCATCGGCGGCTTCCTCAAACCGGAAACCCGCCTTGACCAGGGAGAAGCCCAGCATTTCGCGGATAGCCGACTCATCCTCTACCACAAGAATACGTTTCATGACGACATTTACCGGATCACAACACGGCCACAGCAGACCATACCAATATTACGATGGTGTGACAGGCGCAGCCTCCGGCCTGGCGAGCACCAGGGAAAACCAGCCATTTTCCGGTTCAAAATGGCTATGAATGGCAAACCCGGCGGACTTCAGCAAGGCCTCAAGGCGCGCCGGGGTAAATTTCCGGCTGATCTCGGTGAGGATACGTTCACCGGCTTCCAGTTCCAGGGTGCGCCGCAGCGCATCGATACGCACGGATTGTCGACAACGCGATACCAGGTACATTTCGATCTGGCTGGCCTCCTGGTTAAACAGGGCGCGATGCTCGAAATTACGGTCACGGAAATTGGCGTCAAGTTCGCGGTTCAATACCTGCAGCAGGTTCAGGTTGAACTGTGCCGTGATTCCCGCATCGTCATTGTAGGCGGCCTGTAGCACCTCCGTGTCCTTGACCCGGTCGGCGCCCAGCAACAGGCCGTCGCCGGGCCGCATAATGGCGCGCACCTCGGCCAGAAAAGCCGCCGCCTCGTCTTCGGTAAAGTTACCGATTGTGCCGCCAAGAAAAAGATACAGGCAACGCCCGTCACGCGGCGGCAAACCGGCCAGCCCGCCCAGGTAATCCCCGACCAGCGCATTGACCTGCAACCAGTCATACTCCTGTACCAGTTGCTGCCCGCTGTCCTGCAACATTTCCTCGCACACATCGAAGGGCCAGTAGGCCGCCGTCTCACCGGCCAGGTCACAGGCATCCAGCAGGTGTCGTGTCTTGCGCGCCGTACCGCTGCCGAATTCAACAATATGATCCGGCCGCAACTGTTCAATCACATCCCGCGCGCAGGCCTGCAACAGGGCCTCCTCGGTACGGGTTGGATAGTATTCACGGGTTTCGCAAATGGCGTCGAACAACTGCGAACCACGTTCGTCGTAAAAGTACTTCGGTGGCATGGAACGGGGGGCTTCGATCAGACCCTTGCTGGCATCCTCAAGGATACCCGCCACCGGCAGTACAGCCGGCACCTTGCGGCTGGTCAGACGTGAAGCAACATTTTCTTCCATAAACAGCACCGGATTGGCTATGCAGGCTGCATAGGCTACCATCGACGCCAATACAGTGAAACAGAGAGTCGCCCTGTCCCATGTGCCGGATCGCCGCCTATCTTGGAGAACCCCTTGTACTGAGCCGTTTTCTGCTCGATCCACCACACAGCCTGGAAGTCCAGAGCTGGGCGCCACAGGAACTCAAATACGCCCGCTTGAATGCCGATGGTTTCGGTTTTTCCTGGTATGACGAAGCCGGCATTCCCGCCGTCTACGTCAACCCGGCGCCCATCTGGTCAGACCCCAACCTCCCCCACCTGGCGAGAAACCTGGAAAGCTCCCTGTGGATTGCCAGTATCCGCAGTGCTACCGCCGGCAACCCGGTCAATCATGTCAATACACAACCCTTTATCGATGATGAGTTCCTGTTTGACCACAACGGACTCATCGACGACTTTCACGGCGACATACAACAACGGCTAATCGAGCAACTGGCGCCGGAACAACTCGCCAGGGTACGCGGCAACACGGAATCCGAATACCTGTTTGCCGCGCTACGGCAATGCCTGGATGATAACCCTGACATGCCTGTGGAAACCGCACTGGCCGAACTCATGGAAAATATCGCCGCGTGGGCAGACGGGCACCGTTGCCTGCTCAACCTGCTGGTCAGTGACGGTGAACGCCTGTACGCCGTGCGCCACGCACTCAGTGACGATTGCCCCTCACTGTATTACACTACCGACGATGAGATGTTCCCCGGCGCACAACTGATCGCCTCGGAACGCCTGACCGAATCCACCTTCTGGCAAAGCGTGCCGGAACACCAGATTCTTATCCTCGACCCTCAAGAGCCGCCTGAACTGTTGCCACTGTAAGCGAAGCATGGACGCCCTGATTAACGAACTGCAAATGGCGCAGACGCTGGTGCTGGCGCTGGCCGAAGACACGGATGAGACTGCCTTCCGCAGCCAGTATCATCCTGACCTGAGTCCACTGGGCTGGCACCTTGGCCACTGTGTGTTTATCGAATGCCTGTGGTTACACGAAAAAATTCGTGGCGACGACAGCGTGACCGCGCCCATTGCCGATTTCTACACACCGCCACGTACCCCGAAGGCCGAACGCGGCGGCCTGCTGCCACAGCGTGACGCCATGCTGACCTGGGCGCGCGAGTTGCAGGCATTCAACCTGCATTTTCTCTCCGCGCTACGCCCGGAATGGCGGGATCATGAACTGCTCCGCGATAACTACATCGTGCACTTCCTGATCCAGCACTACAGCCAGCACTACGAGACCATGCTCATGGTGCTTACCCAGAAAGCGCTCTCGGAAACGGCCCTGGACGGCCTGAAACCGGCCCCGATGCAGGCACAGACCCTCAGTCATGAACGTATTGAAATCGCAGCGGGACATTACCGCATCGGTGGCGAAGCGCCCACGGCCTACGATAATGAAGTCCCGCCACAACACGCCGAACTGGGGAAATTCCTGATCAGCAAACACCCCGTCAGCAATGCCGAGTTCCTGGGTTTTATCGAAGACGGGGGTTACCAGCGCAAGGACCTCTGGGAAGCCGATGGCTGGGCATGGTGCCAGCAACATGATATCCAGGCGCCCGATCACTGGCAGCAGACCGATGACGGTGCCTGGTACGGCGTCAGCCTGCGCGGCAGCTACGAACTGGCGCCGAATGAACCCGTGTTCGGTATCAGTCACCATGAAGCCCGGGCGTTCGCCCGCTGGGCAGGCGGGCGACTCCCGCACGAGTACCAGTGGGAAGCCGCTTGCCGAAGCGGTGTACTGGAACAAACCGGGCGCGCCTGGGAATGGTGCGACAACACCTTCCATCCCTATGAAGGCTTCCAGACCTTCCCTTACCCGGAATATTCACAACCCTGGTTTGATGGCCATCACTACAGCCTGCGCGGCGGTTGCCTTCATACCCGCCCGGCGATCAAACGACCCAGCTTCCGCAATTTTTATGAAGCCGACAAACGCCACATATTCGCAGGGCTGCGGCTGGTGTTTTAGGGCATCAACCGCTTCATTGACCTGGATCAAGCACCACCAATGGGCTGGATGCTAGTGTTTGCCTGTACTGCCGGGCCTTCAAGACAATCGGGCCCGACAGGCTACGGGGGCTCATGCAAAAACCGGTTCTGGCCTACACGATAGGCGACAAGCGTTATCTGAACATTACCGACAGGTGCACCCTGCACTGCAC
>JALWRY010000492.1 GCA_027080445.1 Thiohalobacter sp.
GCTGGCAGCCGATGACGCCGAGCTGGCGGATATGCTGGAAGAGATCGGCGAAGCCCCCGAACCCGCCACCTGCGAACGGGCGCGCAGCCTGCTGGAAAACTGGCTGCGCAGTGAACACAGCCTGCGCACGACCACCTTCCACAGCTTCTGCCAGGAACTGCTGCAACGCTTCCCGCTGGAAGCCGGTCTGCCCCCCGCCTTCGAACTCACGGAAGTGACCGGCCTGCTGGTGGACGAAAGCTGGGACGCCCTGTTTGCCGAAGCCACCCGGGCGCCGGACAGCGCACTGGCGCAGGCCATCGAACAACTGTTTGAATCACTCGGTGGCCTGTTCAGCACGCGCAATGCCCTGCAGCAGTTTATCGCGCACCGCAGCGACTGGTGGGCCTGGACCCGTGACAGCCGTGACCCTGTCGACCATGCCTGCCGAAAACTTGCCACGCAACTGGCACTCGATCAGCAGGGCAAGGTACTGGAGGATTTCTGGTGCGAACACACGCGTGAACAACTGGCGGAATTTTCCCGGCTGCTGGGTCAGCATGCGACAAAGACCAACCTCGGGCATATCCAGCAACTCGAGCCCTGCCTGACGCAGCCGATGCCGGCTGACACGGCACTGTCGCTTATTACCCCGGTATTTATGACCGGGAAATTCGAACCGCGAAAACGCAGTATCACGGCAACACTGCAAAAGAAACTGGGTGGGGCCGACGCAACGCGTTTCATCGAATTACACAACCGCTTCTGCGACCAGTTGCAAGCCATCCGCGAGGCGGAAAACCGCCAGCGTACCTTCGACGTCAACCGCGCCTGGTATCTCGCCGGCCAGCGCATGCTGGAACACTTCCAGCGTATCAAGCGCGAACGCCGCCTGCTGGATTTTGCCGACCTGGAGTGGAAAACCTTCCAGCTGCTGAACGACCCGGAACATGCTCACTGGGTACAGTACAAGCTCGATCAACGCATCGATCACCTGCTCATCGATGAATTCCAGGACACCAACCCGACCCAGTGGCAGATGATCCTGCCGTTACTGGAGGAAATGGCCGCCGGTGGTGAACGCCGGCGCAGCCTGTTCGTGGTCGGTGACCGCAAACAATCGATTTACCGCTTCCGCCGCGGCAACCCGGCGCTACTGGATCGTGCTGCCGGGTGGATGGGTGAGCATCTTGCCGCACAAAGCATCCATCTCGACCACTCGCGGCGTTCCTCGCCCGCCATACTCGATACCGTCAACCAGGTATTTTCCACACCGGCCATGCAATCGCTCATGCCCGGTTTCCAGCCGCACAGCACCCATCTCAAGGATGCCTGGGGGCAGGTTGAAGTCTGGCCACTGCTTGAGGCGGAGGCCGACGAGGAAACCCCGGCGTCAGGCGAACTGCGCAACCCGCTCAAACACCCTCGCCTGGACCCGGCTAACCGGCGTTTCTACCAGGAAGGTCAGAAAATTGCGGAACGTATCGAGCAACTGGTCGGGCAACAGGTCGCCGGGTACGGCGACATACTGGTCCTGATGCGTTCCCGCACCCACCTGCCCGACTATGAAGCCGCCCTGCGTGAACGCGGCATCCCCTACCTCAGTCGCGATCGCGGCACCCTGCTGGAAAGCCTGGAAATCCGTGACATGGAAGCCCTGTTAACGGTATTGATGACCCCGCAGGATAACCTGGCGCTGGCGCAGGTACTGCGTTCCCCGCTATTCTCGCTGGACGAGACCCTGCTGGCCCGGCTGTCCCGGCCGCTCGGCGGAGTATGGCTGGATCGTCTCATCATGCTGGCTGAGGAGGCTGACAGTACGGACGCCATACGACGTGCGGCGCGCCTGCTCACGGACTGGCGGACACAGGCCGGGCGCATCCCGATCCATGACCTGCTGGAGCATATCTTTCACCAGTCCAACCTGGTGGCACGCTACCGCGCCGCTGTTCCGCCAAGCCGGGCCGCGCAGGTCGAGGCCAACCTGGCGCGCTTCGTCGAACTGGCGCTGGAAGTCGACAGCGGCCGCTACCCCACCCTGCCACGTTTTCTCGAACAGGTGAAACGCCTGCGCGGACTGGAAAAGGAGGGCCTGAGCAAGGCGATACCCGACGCCGCGCAACAACAACGGGTCAACCTGCTGACCATTCACGCCGCCAAGGGACTGGAAGCCCCCGTGGTATTTCTCTGTGACACCACCAGCCAGGGCAACCCGCCAGGCCTTCAAACCCTGGTGCGCTGGCCAGCCGACGCGGACCGGCCAACCGACTTCCTGCTGCCGGGCAACAAGGCGCAGCGTGACAGTGTGACCGAAGCGCGCTACCAGCTGGAACAGGTCGAGGAAGCCCGTGAGTCTGCCAACCTGCTCTACGTGGCGCTGACCCGCGCCCGTCATATGCTGGTCATTTCCGGTTGCCGGCCCTCACGTGGCAAGGACCTGGGCTGGTACGCCCAGGTGGCCGAAGCACTGTGCGCGACCACCGACCTGGAAAGCCCCTGGACACACAGCTTTGGGGAACCCTCCCGTGAAACGGTGACAGCGCCTGCGCCGATGGATACCGGCATCACGGTTGAC
>JALWRY010000493.1 GCA_027080445.1 Thiohalobacter sp.
TCCTGGCTACTGGACCTGACCGCCAACGCACTCCGTGACGATGCCGACCTGGGTGACTTCAGCGGACAGGTGTCGGACTCCGGCGAAGGCCGCTGGACCAGTATCGCCGCCATTGAAGTCGGCGCACCAGCCCCGCTGCTGACCACCGCGCTGTACAACCGTTTCAGTTCACGTGGTGAAGCCGACTTTGCCGACAAAATCCTCTCCGCCATGCGCTTCCAGTTCGGCGGACACCACGAAAAAGGCAAACCCATTTAAGCCGTCACTGCGAGCACCCCACCCCGCTGCGCGGTGACGAATCGGGGAAGAACAACCCGTCATTGCGAGCGAAGCGCGGCAATCTCCTACAATCTGGCACCAGACCCGAAGAGATTGCCGCGCTTCGCTCGCAATGACGGGATATCCGTTATACTGCGTGCACGTTTATTCAGCTTCAGAATTCAAATGATCCACCGTACCATGACCGATTTCGCCCGCGTATTTCGCCCCGCCACCCTGGTGGCCCTGTTATTCCTCCTGTTATGCAACCCGGCCAACAGTGATCCACATGCAAGCCCAAAGGAAACCATCCGCTTTGGTGTACTCTCCATCGCGCCACCGGCCCGTATCCTGGCAAAATGGCAACCGTTCGCCGACTACCTCAGCGAAAAGCTGGGGCGCCCTGTCAGGATCGTTGTACCCCGGGGTTTTGGCCGGATGAAAGCCGCGGTAAAAAATGGCCAGGTCGACTTTTTCTATATCAACTCCTATGTTTTCTACCGCCTGAAGCAGGCCGGCCAGGCCGTTGGCGTGGCACAGATGGTCAACCTGGACGGCAAGACCACCAGCCGCAGCGAGGTCTTTGTCCGCAGCGACAGCGGTATCACCAACATTGATGAGCTGAAGGGTAAAGCCATTGCCTACGTAAGCCCGATGGGCGCCGGGGGGTATATGGCGCCACGCGCCTACCTGCGCACCCACGGTGTTGCAAGCGGGAAAAATGTCCATGAAGTCTTCACCAAGAACCTGTCATCCTCCATCCACAAGGTATTACTGAAAGATACCGCCGCCGCGAGTATGTGCGGCGTCAATTTCCGCCTGATGGGTGAAAAGGTCGATACCGGCGAACTGAATATCATTGCAATCAGCGATCCCTACCCGGAAAACCTTATCGCCGCCCGGCCGGCGCTGGACCCGGGCCTGGTCAGGCGTTTTAGTGAGGCAGTGGTGAATATGCCAGAGACGCCGGAAGGCTCTGAAGTACTGGTCAGAATGTCCTCAATGAAAGTCAAACGCTTTGTTCGCTATGACCCGGCACTGGAAACCATTACCCGGAATATGCTGGAACAGGCCGGACTACCCCGTTAAATATGCGTTGGGGTTTATATCCGCGACTGGCCGTCAGCCTCGCCGCGTTACTTGGCGTTGCCATGCTGACCCTTGGCTATGTATTACTGGCAGGTACAGAAAAAACACTGGAAGGTGAACGACTGGCCGTTGCCCACACACTGGCCCGCACACTCGCCGAAGGCAGTGTCGATGCACTGGCTGCCGATGATTACGAACTCATGGAGCGCTGGGTTTCCTCTGTCCTGCCGGAGAAGGGCTACGCCTACGCCTACCTGTCACGACCCGATGGCATTATTCTGACACACACCCAGCTGGATAAAGTCGGGCATCATGTTGATAGCGGGTATCCTGGATCCATGCCGCCGTACGACTTTAGCACACGCTATAACAACCGCCCGGTGCAGGAGACAGTCTACCCGGTAACCGTTGGCAATAAGCATCTTGCCAATGCGCACATTGCCTATTACCTGAACCAGGGCAGCCTGTTCGATAGTGAGGCTGCATTCAGGCTACTGGGCTTGCTCGGCCTGTTTCTGGTACTGCTATTGGCCGCGACCCTGCTCATCATCCGCCGCCACACACGCCCCCTGTGCCAGCTGACAGACGCTATCACTTCCGTGTCACTGGGTACAGAGCGTGTACACAAACTGGATCCCCGACTGCTGCGGAGAACTGACGAGATTGGCGCACTTGCGCGTGAGTACGGCAGCATGCTGGAACGTCTGGACACGGCCTACGAGGAACTTCGCCAGGAGGAACAACGCCTGCGCGAAAGGGTTGATGAGCGCACCCGCGAACTCAGCCTGTCTTACCGGGAACTGGAAACCTTCAGCTACACGGTATCCCACGACCTTCGCGCCCCGCTACGCGCCATAGCCGGTTTCAGCCAGCTGTTACTGGATGATTATGGTTCATCGATTGACGAAGACGGCCAGCATGCCTTGCAACGTATCTGTGCGAACGCGGTTCGCATGGACCAGCTGATATCAGACCTGCTTTCACTGGCCCGCGTCAACCGGCAAACACTCCAGAGTGTCCCTGTCGACCTGTCCGCCATGGCGCGTGAAATCCTGGATGAATTCCGCAGACAGCAACCGGAGCGCAAGCTTGAGGTTCATATCGAGGATACACCACGGGTCGAGGGTGATCCGGGACTGCTTCATATCGCCCTGCAGAACCTGCTGGACAATGCCTGGAAATATACCGGCAAACAGGAAATCACCGTAATTCGCTTCGGCGTTTACAACGCGGAAGCGGGCAGCTTTTACCTCAGTGATAACGGTACAGGCTTTGACATGCGCTATGTGGACAAACTGTTTGGTGTATTTCAACGCCTGCATAACACGGAAGAATTCGAGGGGACAGGGATCGGGCTGGCGACGGTGGAACGCATCATCGACCGGCACGGGGGAACCATTTACGCCGAATCGGAACCCGGTCAGGGTGCAACATTTATCTTCAAGCTGCCACTGGCCGGACACTGAACACTTCAACCACCCTCGACCGGAAGCCCGGCAATTTTCCACTCCGGGTAACCATCTTGCAGACGCCGGGCCCTGAGGCCTTTACTACGCAACTGTGCCACCGCATCGAAGGCCAGCACGCAGTGAGGCCCCCGGCAGTAAGCGACAATTTCCTGGTCCTTGTCGAGTTCACCCAGTCTTTGTTCCAGCTCCTGCAACGGGATATTCACGGCACCGGGTACATGACCTGCGTCATATTCCTCTTCGGGGCGGACATCCAGCACGGTCACCAGGCCGTCGCGAACCCGTGCCAGCAGTTCCGAACGCGGTACCGGTTCCAGGCTGTCCTTCACGGTCAGGTAGGTATGAATGAGACGCTCCACGTCGGATACATGCCGCTCGGCGACCACCCGCAACACATCCAGCAAGCTCACGACATCGTCACCGCTCAAACGGTAATAAACCTTCAGGCCTTCCTTGCGGCAAGCCACAAGGCCAGCCTGGCGCAACTGCTGGAGGTGCTGTGAGGTGTTGGCGACGCTCAGGCCGGAAACCCTGGCGAGTTCATCCACACTACGCTCGCCCTGCGCAATATATTCCAGTAATTCCAGCCGGTTAGCATTACTCAATGCCTTCCCGACACGGGCAAACTGGGCAAACAGGTCATGTTTGAAGTTGTTGCTTGACATCGCTGTGTAATCTACTAGTATTGTATTCAATAGATCTATTGAATACTTTATGTTTAAAATACAAGTATAGCAGGTGGCCGGTTGGGGGCAATCTGCAACACCAAAGGAACCTGATCCATGAATCTGAATGACTTCATCATGAGCCACGAAATGCCTGTGCGGCTGGGTTTTTTCCTGGGCATATTCGCGATTATGGCCATCTGGGAAATCCTCTCGCCACGGCGCCGGCTGCAAACTTCAAAGGCTGTCCGCTGGGTCAATAACCTGGGGCTGGTATTCCTCAACAGATTTATCCTGCGACTGGTATTCCCCACGGCCGCCGTCGGGGTGGCTGTGTTTGCCCACGACCAGAGCTGGGGACTGTTCAACTATATTGAAGCCCCATTGTGGATGGCTGTGCTGATTTCCGTGGTGGTCATGGACTTTTTCATCTGGCTACAGCACGTGATGGTGCATGCCGTACCGGTGCTTTGGCGCCTGCACCGCGTGCATCATGCCGACCTGGATTACGATGTCACCACGGGTGCGCGTTTTCACACCCTGGAAATCCTGCTCTCCATGCTTATCAAGTTTGCCGTCATCCTGCTGCTCGGCCCGCCTGTCGTGGCCGTTATCGTTTTCGAGGTGCTTTTAAACGCCACAGCCATGTTCAACCACGCCAATGTGCGTCTTCCTGAAAGGATTGATCAACTTCTGCGGCTTGTCGTTGTCACACCGGACATGCATCGCGTACATCATTCTGTCGAAGACGATGAAACCAACAGCAACTTCGGCTTTAACCTGCCCTGGTGGGATCGCCTGTTCGGCACCTACCGTGCACAACCGCGCGCAGGGCATGAGGGGATGACCATTGGTATCCGCACCTTCCGCGAGGACAAGTGGTGCAGTTGGCTACCGGGCATGCTGGCCATCCCCTTTGTGGGCAAGGTGCAGGACTACACCATCAACCGTCGTCAATGGAAGTCTGACCATGAATAACAACCACCTGATGCGCATCGTCCTGTTTGTCGGGCTGCTTGCCGCCATCACCCTGGCGGTCATGTACCGCGACCGTTTCGACGGTGCGGCACTGGAGGCCTGGGTACGCGATGCCGGGCCGGGCGCCCCCCTGTTGTTTGTGGTGACTTATGCCCTGGCCGCCATACTGTTTCTGCCCGGCACCGTACTCACGCTGGCTGGCGGTGCATTATTCGGCCCGGTAATGGGTACTGTCTACAACCTGACGGGCGCCACTCTGGGCGCTACCCTGGCTTTCCTGGTCGCGCGCTACCTCGCCTCGGACTGGATTGCCCGAAAGGCCGGCGGGCGTGTGAAACAGTTGATTAATGGCGTTGAAGGCGAAGGCTGGCGGTTTGTCGCCTTTGTGAGGCTGGTACCGCTGTTCCCCTTCAACCTGCTGAACTATGCGCTGGGCCTGACACGCCTGCGACTGTCGCATTATGTCATTGCCACCGCCATATTTATGTTGCCTGCCGCGACGGCCTTTACCTACCTGGGTTACGCAGGCCGCGAGGCCGTCGCGGGGGGAAGCGGCATGATTCAGAAAGGCCTGCTGGCACTGGCGTTGCTGGCCGTGGTGGCGTTTTTACCGCGCCTGATCGGTAACCTGCGCCGCGGCCCGATGATCGATACGGAAACCTTCAGGCAGCGTCGTGATACGGAAAAGGATTTGCTGGTGCTTGATGTACGCACCGCGGATGACTTTATCGGTGAACAGGGACACATCGAAGGGGCAATCAACATTCCACTTGAAGAACTCCAGCAACGCATGGAGGAAATCTGCGATTACCTCGAACACCCGGTCGCCATCGTTTGCCGTACCGACAGGCGTTCGGCAAAAGCCGGGCTGCTGCTGGCGGAAGAAGGCTTCGCCGATGTGCATGTGGTGCGCGGCGGTATGACAAAGTGGATAGAGGCCGGCCTGCCGGTCAGCCGATAAGCGATTTTTCCCGATCCCGGTAACTGGTGTTTTGACGATGGAAGCACATGAAACCAATCTGTTGTTACAGGCCAAATATAATATCACCGCCTGTTTTTATGATCTGCTGGATTATCCCTGGGAAAGGTTATACCAGAAATGGCGCCCGGGCCTGGTTGGCGATATGCGGGGAAAAGTACTGGAAGCCGGGGTTGGAACCGGCAGGAACCTGGAATTCTATCACCGGGACGTCGAGCTGGTGGGTATCGACCTGAGCAAGCCCATGTTGCGCAGGGCAAAAAAACGCATTTCAAAGTCAAACTGCCGGGTGCAACTGGTCAATGAAGACGCCACGATTATGCAGTCGATGCCTTCAGGTGAATTCGACTGGTTGTTTTCATCGTTTATGTGTTGCGTCATGCCCGATGAAATACAGCAGCTCGCCATCAGGCAGTTCAGTCGAATACTAAAGCCTGGTGGACGCTTCAGGGTGCTGGAAATCGTTTTTTCAAAAAACAGACGCCTGCGAAAAAGACAGAAACTGTTCGCGCCTTTTGTTGAAGCTGTCTACGGCGCACGATTTGACCGGCATACACTGGATTATATCGAGCAGTCACCACAGTTGAAAATTACCCGGACATCTTTCCTGAAAGATGACACCTACCTGTTAGTCGAAGGTGTCCGGGTGTGAAGCCCGGGCAAATATCAGGAAACACCGGGGACAGGTGATGCCGCCATGAAGCGCCGACTACTGGTGGTCATGCTGTTGTTGCTGGCGGGATTCCTGGCATGGCGCTTCATTCGCCCCATGAACATTTTCGTCGTCGATGACCGCTTTGCCTGGCCGGTCGATACCACACAAACACCCGAGGTGTTGGGCAATTTGAGCGCCGGCGAATGTGCGGCCTGTCATCAAACCTTCTATGATGAATGGCGCACCACGATTCACAGCCAGGCGTGGACCGACCCCTATTTCCAGACAGACTGGCAATTTGATAACGCCCAGCATATCTGCAGATTGTGCCATACGCCGCTCGACCGCCAGCAGCCGCACAAAGTACTGGGGTACCGCGACAAGGACAAGTGGGACCCGATTCTGGAAGATAACCCGGATTTTAGTCCGGAACTTCAGCACCAGGGGGTAACCTGTGCCGCCTGTCATTACCGCGATGGGAAAATCGTTGGGGTACTGGACAACACCCATGCGCCCCACCCTGTCAGGAAACTGGAGAGCCCAAATGAGGTATGTGTACGCTGCCATATCGTGGAGGGAGAACGCTGGGATGCCTTTTTCCGTTTTCCGCCCTGTGGAACGGTCGCAGAAATCACTCGCACACAACAGCAAACACCCTCATCCGAAGCGTTGCAAAAACTGACACAGCTACTTACACCTGAGCAGTTCAAGCAGGTAGGACAGCAGGAAACACGTAAAGGAACAAGCGGTGAAATAGCTGGAGTCGACATTGCCAGTCTGGGTTGTGTCCAGTGTCACATGCCCCTGGCAAAACGCCCACTGGTCAAGGGTGGCGTGGTGCGCAACACCCGACAACACCTCTGGCGGGGTGGCCATGATCCCGAGATGGTGAAAAAAGCTTTGACGATCGCGTTTGCGGAAGTCAAACAGACGGAGGAAGATACCCGTGTATTTCAACTAACCCTGGCTAACACCGGCGCGGCCCATTATGTTCCCACCGGAACACCCGACAGGTACCTGATGGTACACCTGCGTTTACTCGACAAGCAAAACAAGGTCCTCGATGAACGTCATTACACTATAAAACGCACCGTCATGTGGCGACCGTTTATTGTCGATCTTTGGGACACCCGGCTACCGCGATGGCAAGCAAGGCAATACCGCCTGGAAGTTCCTGCTAACAGCAACGCGGTGAAAGTCGAGGCGGAAATCCGCTATCACCTGCTTGCCGAGAGCCGGCGCAAGCGTATCGATTACAAAAACACTACGCCGATCCATTACGAGGTGTTTCGCAAGCAAATCCCGCTTGATGCCGGCGCCAGAAAAGGAGCCTTATGAGTCAACGTGACCTGGTTATTATTGGAGGTGGTGCGGGTGGACTGGTCGTCGCCAGCGTCGCCGGCCAGCTGGGGCTGAAAATCACCCTGATCGAGAAAGAAGACAAGCTCGGGGGGGACTGTCTGCACTACGGCTGCGTACCCAGCAAGACCCTGATCCAGACCGCCAGGGTAGCGTCCCTGATGCGTCGCGGCGATACGTTCGGCCTGCCGTCGGTGGCGCCCGAGGTCGATCTTGGCAAGGTCAACGATCATGTGCGTTCAGTCATCGAGCATATTCAGCACCACGACGACCCGGAACGCTTCCGTGGCTATGGCTGCGAAGTCATCTTTGGCGTGGCTGAATTTATCGACGCGCACAGGGTACAGGTGCAGGACCGGCAAATCCGCGCGCGTCGATTTGTGATCGCGACAGGTTCAAGTCCCTTCGTCCCGCCCATCGAAGGACTGGACAAAGCCGGTTACCTCACCAACCTGGATCTTTTCTCCCTGCGCACCCTGCCGAAACGCCTGGTGGTGCTGGGCGGCGGCCCCATCGGGCTGGAGATGGCGCAGGCCTTCAGCCGTCTCGGCAGCCAGGTGACGGTCGTGGAACGCCTGCCCCACCTGTTGCCACAGGAAGATCCGGAAATTGCCGACGCCCTGCAGGAGTGCCTTGCCAGCGAAGGCATTAACATTCATACCTCGACCAGTGCAGAACGTGTGAGCCACGAGTGTGAAACCCGCAGCGTCTTCTGTAGCGGGAATCTTCGCTTCGATGCCGAGCAGGTGCTGGTCGCGGTAGGCCGTAAACCCAATGTCGAGCACCTGGGCCTGGAAGCCGCCGGTGTGGAATTCACGAATAAAGGTATCACCGTCGATCGGCGACTGCGCAGCTCACAAAAACATATCTATGCCTGCGGTGATGTGTGCGGCCCCTACCCCTTCACTCACATGGCGGAATACCAGGCGGGTATCGTTATCAGTAATGCCATTTTCCGCTTTCCCAAAATGACCGATTACCGGGTAATCCCCTGGGTCACCTATACCGATCCGGAACTGGCGCGGGTCGGGTTGACCGAACAACAGGCCCGTGACCAGGGCATTGAACCCACCGTATTACGTTTCCCGTTCAGCGAGGTCGACCGCGCCCTGACCGAAGGGGAAACCTGCGGTATGAGCAAGCTGGTTACCCATAAGGGCAAAATCCTTGGTGCATCGATCCTCGGCCCACACGCGGGTGAATTGATCCACGAAATCGCGCTGGCCATGCAAACGGGTATAAAAATCGCTGACATCTCTGCCACCATTCATGCTTACCCGACACTGGCGCAGATTCATCGACGCGTGGTCAATACCGCCTACTCGCCCAAACTGTTCAGCCCGGGGACGTGCAAGCTGGTGAAATGGATTAACCGTCTGTTGCCATAGGCGTAGTGGCCGAAGTAACCCACAGTGACTGACGCGGCAGCCTACGAAGCCTGGTACCACACCCCGCGTGGCGCGTGGATCGGTCAGCAGGAATTGTCGCTGTTACTCGAACTGATGCAGCCAGCGCACGGCCAGACCCTGCTGGATGTAGGCAGCGGCACAGGCTACTTCAGCCGCACTTTTGCAGATGCAGGGCTGAAAGTGACCGGTATCGATCCGAACCCGGACATGATTCACTTTGCGCAGACACAAACGGGCACAGTGAACTACGTGCAGGGCGATGCGCGGCAACTGCCGTTTGCCGATAAGCGCTTTGATTATTGCAGTGCTGTAACCAGCCTGTGTTTTGTCGATCAACCCGCGAAGGCGTTGGCGGAGATGTGGCGGGTAAGCCGCCGGGGGGTTGTACTGGGGCTGTTAAACCGCCACAGCCTGCTCTACCGAAACAAATACAACACAGGCAGTTATCGAGGCGCCCGCTGGGATGACCGGGCGACGGTAACGCAGTGGATCGCGCAACTCACGCCACCGGCCGGCGAGTATAAAGTTAAAACCGCGGTTTTCTTTCCCAGTGGCGGGAACCTGTCACGTGTTGCCGAGCAACTGCTTCCCAGGTCACTATCCTGGGGTGGCTTTCTGGCTGTTTATATTGCCAGGTAATCTCTGATTAATTCGTCATTGCGAGGAGCGCAGCGACGCGGCAAACTCACATAATGGAACCAGTCTGTTAGAGATTGCCGCGTCGCTGCGCTCCTCGCAATGACGGTTTCATCGGAGGTTCCCTAGAAATACCTCGACAGTCTCAGTATCACGTGGCTGTCCTGCTTGAGGGCCGACAACACCGGGCTCTTGCGGGTATTCAGGAACCAGCGACTTTCCAGTTCCAGCTTATAGCGGTCACCAAGACGTCGTTCAGCCTCGACGGAAAACTGGTAAGAGCGGTCGTTGCGGTCAACGAAAATACCGGCCAGCACTTCACTGCTCTGGGTATCGTTGAACGCAAGTCGTGTGGCAACGAAAATATCATCATCCAGCAGGGTCGGTGGCGCAATCCTGAAGTCATCACTACGACCGTCTCGCGAATATTCCAGCAGCAGACCAAGGTCTGCGTCACTGCCCGCTATCTGGTACAGGGTGTACTCGAAGCCCCCGACACCCGCGAAGAAACTCTGGCCATTTTGTGAACGCCACAGGCCCTCGAATTTCCATAACCAGGCATTGTGGGTGTACTGGAGGTCCACGCTGGCCTGGTCGATGACATCATAGACGGTG
>JALWRY010000494.1 GCA_027080445.1 Thiohalobacter sp.
GGTGTGATATATACGGTGTACCTGTGCCTTTTCGGATCTGGGTTGCGTGCAATTGCGCCGCCAGTTGTAAGGCTTCCCGGAATCGTTCCTGAAGCAGAGGCTGTTTAAGTTCTCTATCCTGAGTCATCATTCCTCCCGTAACTTTCGGTAATCGCCATCACAAACTGGCTTCCCTTCCATCATTGGTATCGCACGTAAAGACTTCCTCAAATGGGCCTATAAATTTGTGATCCGCTGACCAATCAGTAATCGCGAACACAACCTTTCGGTATGCCCCTCTGAAATTCTCGGATAATGCCTTGTGGAATAAATCGGCGATTTCATGCGCATCGTTGCCAAAGGCCCCGCACCCCCAAGCTCCCAGTACAATAGCGTCATGGCCATTTACTACACCGACTGAGAGCACCTTCAGGATTCTATGCCACATGGCGGGTCCTGTTTCATGGCATCTGTCCTGGGGTAGCTTGCGGGCATTCACTGCGGGGGATGTGATGATGCTGATGTCATAGGACTTCTCGAGTAGATCTCCTTCATCGCCACGGATGACCGGAACATTCGGCGAATAGATCACGTAGTTTGTATATAAAGGATCGTATGCCGCACGGTGGAATGCATACATCGGATTTTCCCGGAGACATTCATACAAGCAAGTGGATCGTGCCAGGTATTCCTCCTGGGCACGGGATCCCTCCAGAAAACCGCCCCCTGGGGATGTCGCTGAGGCAAAATTGAGCGCCACAGGGTGGTACCCGGCATTGAGAAGACGCTTACCTGCCGACAAGGTAGTCTCGTTTCTTACTCCGATCACAGTATTATATTCACCAGTAGCGATTTCAGTGACCGCTGTGTCTGGAGGATAGGATAGGGTTCCTTTTACAGCCATTTCCACTGGTGTTTTGATATCAACCCTTATCCCGGAGGTAGTGCAGTAGCTTCCGGACGCTCCAACCATAAGGGCACCACGACCGTGCTGTACTGCAAGTTCTCTCGATATTTGACCAGAAAACGTACCCATTATTCTGCCTTTGCTTCGGTACAATTTAGCCGTCATCGGCAGGGGCAACCCCTGTAAGGGTATCCATTATTGCGCGACGTTGTGCGCGCTCACCTTCGCTCAGCGCTATGTTTGGTTTGAGTCTGTGGTTTTTCCTTGCCTCCTCCATGAGTTCCAGTACTTCCGGGATACGCTTGATCGTTGCTTTAACATCTATTTCCGGACGCGTCAGGAGCTCTAGCCATGATGCCCCGTTGCTTAGCGGTTGCCGAATCGTGTTACCCACCGGCCTTTCTAAGGCATTCGCCTCCCTGAATGCTTTAGCAATCTGAAAGATCTTTTCGATGTGCTGGATTCCAGCGGCCTCGGGGGATTTGCCATCGAACCAGGTGTAAAGTTGTCTACGCGACGTGTGTAGAATCTTTGATAACACCGCTACGCTAACGCCCAGCCCCTGCTGAATGTGGTTTAGCTTTTGTGCGGTGGAATTTGGTTTTGGCATGGTCTTGATATTACAAAATTTGCATAAACTTGCTAATTCCACTCAAATTCCAGCATCATAATAGACAACTGATTGATTGTATTGATAGAAAGCCGCGCTGACTTCGGTTTTGGGAAGTGTCGAGCAATACAGGCCGCCTGTTGCGCAAGAAGAACTGCCCAAGTATCCGCAAGAAGCTGTGAAGCCTCAAGGCAAGCTACGTTGTCCGCGCTATTCTTCCCTGCACTGGGCGGCGAGATTTGCCGGACACCCCGATCAAGAGTTCATGACATCACGGACTCGAGACTCCAATAAATCGGCCACCGGACCACTTCCCGGCACAGGTGGTGACCCGCCTGTCATTGGTCGTCGCGGTGACCATCAACAGCGCAGTTGCCCGGCCATCTGTCACTTCAAGTATCCCCCGTGACAGTAATGCGTTAACAGCAAGGGCATAGTGGGCCTGCATCGGGTGCATTTCAGGATCATTCCAACCGCCACCGCCGTTGTACCAATACAGCATCCCCTCATCGCTACAGATCACGCGTACGCGTTTCCGCTTTTTGATTAAGAGGTTAAGGATATGTCTTTCGTCTTCGGTCAGATCAGCCATTGAGACCTCCTCGTTACGCCGTCGCCATCTGCCTGCTGCGTGCCACATCCGGCCGCGTTGCAGCAAAATCGAGCATCCGCTGCGTCGATCGCAAGGCTTGCCGGCGTACGGCCTCATCAACCTGGATTTCGTTCTGTCCGGAGTCCAGTACGTCACGCAATGAGCGCAAGTTGTTCATCGCCATCCACGGACAATGCGCACAACTTTCACAGGTCGCACCCTGGCCAGCGGTCGGTGCCTCGATCAGACGCTTGTCCGGTGCAGCCTGCTGCATTTTGTAAAAGATGCCGTTATCCGTTGCGACAATGAACGTCTCATTGGGCAAGGTGGTCACCGCCTTGATCAGCTGTGTCGTCGAACCCACCACATCGGCCTGGGCAATCACATCCGCCGGTGATTCCGGGTGCACCAGAATCGCCGCCTCCGGGTAGTGACGTTTGAGGT
>JALWRY010000495.1 GCA_027080445.1 Thiohalobacter sp.
GGCGCGCAAGCTGCCACTATACCAGTTGCACCAGGCACAGAGCGTCGTCGCCGGTCGCAGCCGGGCGCCATTCCACGGCCGCGGCATGGATTACCTGGAGTCACGCCATTACCAGCCCGGCGACGATGTGCGCAGCATGGACTGGCGCGTGACGGCGCGTTCCGGACGCGCCCACGTCAAGGTCTACCGGGAGGAGCGCGAACGCCCGGTCGTCATCATGGCCGATTTCGGAGCGGGGATGTTTTTCGCCACCGAGGGGGCGTTCAAAAGCATCATCGCCGCGCGCGCCGCCGCGTTGCTGGCCTGGAGCACGGTCGGCAACGGCGACCGCATCGGCGCATTGTTGTATAACAGCGACCGGCGCCACGAGCTTCGCCCGGTGGGCGGTAAACGCGGTGCGCTGGGCCTGATTCATGCGCTGGTGAATGCCGCCGATCCCGATACCCGCAACCGGCAGCGCAGCGGCCCCGGGGACTTCAACGCCGCCCTGTTGCGGCTGCGCCGCGTGGCGCGGCCCGGCAGCATGGTGTTCATGCTCAGTGATTTCCACCACTACGACAGCGACAGCAAACGGCATTTGCAACTACTGCGCCGGCATAACGACATCGTTGCCTGCCAGGTGCTTGATCGCCTGGAGTTGCAGGCGCCGGCCGCGGGACATTACCCGCTCTGCCACGGCCGGCAACAACGCATGCTGGATAGCGGTTCGGCGGCGCAGCGCGCCGCCTGGACGCAGTACTTCAGCGAACGCCGCCGTGGTCTCGACACGCTGCTGCGCCAGTGCGCCATACCGCTGATCCGCCTGCACACCGGAGACGATGTTGCTGTCAGCCTGCGCCGGGCGCTGACACGACCGCAGGCGGCGCGCACAGAGTACGCTGCATGAATCCCGACCCGCTGGCCGCCATGGGTCTGCGCGACATTCATGGCGCGCCGGCGCCGGAGTTCTGGCCACCGGCGCCGGGCTGGTGGCTGTTGGCGGCGCTGGTACTGGCAGGGCTGGCGTGGCTGGCTGTCCGCGCACTGGCCGCCTGGCGGCGGTGGCGGCTCAGGCAGCAGATCCTGGCCGAGCTGGACGGGCTGGCGGCCTGTGCGCCGGACCAGCTGGCGGCGCAGCTGTCGGTCCTGTTGCGGCGGATTGCGTTGATGTATTTCCGGCGCAGCGAAGTCGCGCCGCTGGCCGGCAGCGCCTGGCTGGCATTCCTGGACAGAACCGGCGGCGGTGGCGCATTTACCGCCGGGCCGGGGCGGGTGCTGGCCAGCGCGCCCTATGCCGTTCCCGGCGCCGCGAGTGGCGACCGTGCAGCCTTGCTGTCGCTGGCCCGCCGCTGGGTACGTCACACTGTCGAGCGCAGGGTATGAGTATCGCGCTGGCCTGGCCATGGTTGCTGGCGGCGCTGCCGTTGCCGTTGCTGATCGCCCGCCTGTTGCCGCCGGCGGCGCCCGAACCCCGCGCCGCGCTGGAGGTTCCCTACCCGGAGGTGCTGGCCGTGGTGGCGGCGGTCGGTCATAGCGGCGCGCAGCGAACCCGCATCTTGCTGGCGACACTAGCCTGGGTGCTGCTGGTGCTGGCCGCCGCCCGTCCGCAATTCATCGGAGAAGCCATCGAAGTGCCTGTCAACGGCCGTGATTTGATGCTGGCCATCGACCTGTCCGGCAGCATGCAGGCCGAGGACATGGTGATCGACCGGCGCCGGGCGTCGCGCATTACCGCTGTCAAGCGCGTGGCCAGCGATTTTATCGCGCGACGCAAGGGCGACCGCCTGGGCCTGATCCTGTTCGGCGACCGGGCCTACCTGCAGACACCGCTGACGTTCGATACGCAAACGATACAGACCCAGCTTGCCGAAGCCGTGCTGGGGCTGGCCGGCAAGCGCACCGCCATCGGCGACGCCATCGGACTGGCGATCAAGCGCCTGCGCGAGCAGAGCAGGGAAAACCGCGTCCTGCTGTTGTTGACCGACGGCACCAATACCGCCGGGCAGTTGGACCCGGTCAAGGCCGCGCAGCTGGCGGCGCGCCAGCAGATACGCATCTACACCATCGGCATCGGCGCCGACCGGGCGCGCAGCCGCGGCCGGCGTTCGCCAAACGACAGCCGCGAACTCGACGAGGCCACCCTGACGGCCATTGCCCGGGCTACCGGCGGGCGGTTTTTTCGCGCCCGCAACGGCAACGAGTTGCAACAGGTATACCAGGTGATCGATGCCCTAGAACCGGTCGACAAGGACCCGCAAGTGTTCCGGCCGGTGCGGGAACTCTACCGCTGGCCGCTGGCCGTGGCCGTGTTCGTCAGCCTGGTCCTGGCGGCGATGCGCCTGCCGCTCGGGCGCTGGCTGCGTCGCCTGCGCACGCGCGAGGTGCGGCATGCCTGAGGCCTTTCACTTTCAGCAACCGCTGTGGTTCCTGTTGCTGGCGCCGATGGCGCTGTTGCTGTGGTGGTCGCGACAGGTCGGTCAGGGCGCCGACAGTTGGCGGTCGGCCTGCGAGCAGCACCTGTTGCCGCACCTGCTGAAAGCGCTGCCGCAGGCCGCCCGGCGTTCGCCCCTGTGGCTGCTGGCAGTGGCCTGGTTGCTGGCCGTACTGGCGCTGGCCGACCCGGTATGGCAACAGCGCGCCCGGCCGGTCTACCGCAACCAGGCGGCGCTGATGCTGGTGCTGGACCTGTCGCGTTCCATGCTGAGTCCCGACCTGACCCCCTCGCGGCTGGAACGCGCCCGCTATAAGGTGGCCGAGATACTGAAACGGCGCCGGGAAGGCCAGACCGGCCTGGTGGTGTTTGCCGGGGATGCCTTTGTCGTATCGCCGTTGACCGACGATACCGGTACCATTCAGGCGTTGTTGCAAAGCCTGCACCCCGACCTGATGCCGACCCAGGACAGCCGCGCCGACCGCGGTATTGCCCTGGCCGCCGAGCGGCTGCAGCAGGCCGGTGTGGCGCAGGGGGATATCCTCCTGGTCACAGACGGTTACAGTGACGGGCGTATTCTGCCGCTGGCGGCCGAACTGCGGGAGCAGGGCTACCGGTTGTCGGTGCTGGCCGTGGGCACCGACAGCCCGGCGCCCATTGCGGATGGCCGGGGCGACTTTCTGCGCGATCGCCGGGGCGCGGTCATCCTTCCCGCCCTGGAGGTGGAGCAATTACGGCAACTGGCCGCGGCCGGCGGTGGCCGCTACAGCCTGATCAGTGCCGACGATGCCGACCTGGCGCGACTGTTGCCCGCCACCAGCGGACTGGCGGTGGATGTCGATGCCGACAGCCCGCTGGCCGGCGCCTGGCAATCCCGGGGTCCCTGGTTGCTGCTGTTGCTGTTGCCGCTGGCAGCCACCGCGTTCCGGCGCGGCTGGTTGCTTGCCCCTGTGCTGCTTGTTGCGACCCTGCTGGGCACGCTGCCGTCACCCGCCAGGGCCATGACCTGGACCGACCTGTGGCTGCGTCGCGATCAGCAGGCCGAGCAGGCGCTGCAGTCGGGTAAACCGGCACTGGCCCGCAGGCTCGCCCGGCAGCCGCTGCGCCGGGCCGAGGCGGCTTACCGCAGTGGTGACTATGCAGCGGCGCTGGCCCTGTTCGAGGAACTGGATGGCGGACAGGCCGACTACAACCGCGGCAATACCCTGGTGCGATTACAGCGTTACCAGGAAGCCATCGCTGCCTACGAACAGGCGCTGGCCGAAGACCCCGGTCTGGAGGATGCTGCGCATAACCGCGCCTTGTTGAAGAAACTGCTGGAACTCAAATCCGGGGAAGGCGAAGGCGAAGCCAGCGACCAGGCCAGCAAGTCGCAGGGTAAAAACGGGGGAGGAGGGCGAGGCGATAGCGCAGACCGGAATGCCGATCGGTCGCAGGACGGGCAACGGGGTGAAGCGCAGGACGGTGAGCCGGCAGACCCGGCGCAGGGCGGGGACAACAACGCGGGGAATAATGCCGCCACGCGCGCACCGGACGAACAGCAGGCGGCGGAGGAAAACCGTAACAAGGATGCGCAGGCGGAAACGGAACAGCGGCAACAGCAGGCGCAGACAGCACAGGAAGCGGCGCCGAACGCGCGTACAGCCGATGACAGCGATACGCCGCCGGACCTTGCCAACGCCGAGCAGGCCCAGGCCGACGAACGCCAGCTGCGGCGCGTCCCGGATGACCCGGGCGGCCTGATGCGGCGCAAGTTCCGTTACCAGTACCGCAAGCGCGCCATCCGCGAACTGCCGACGGGTCCGCAGGGACAGGGGTGGTAGGCGCATGCCGTTACGCAGACGGGCAAAGGTAACGACGGCAGCCGGGTGGGCGCTGTACGGCTGGCTGCTGTGCCTGGCAAACCCGCTCGTCGCGGCCACCCCACCGATAGCGTTTATGCGGGCGGAGGTCAGTCCGGTCGATGGCGAGCGCTATGTACAGCAACAGATTCTCTATATTTCGCGCCTGTTTTACCGCATTCCCCTGATGGCGGGAAAATTTACCCCGCCGGCGGCGCCACACGCGGTGGTCGAGGCGCTCGGCGACAAACGTCGCTACCGGGTTAGCCTGGCCGGGCAGCGCTACCGTGTCATGGAGCAGCGCTATGTCATCTTTCCGGAACGCAGCGGCAGGCTGAAGATCAGTCCGGCCGGGTTTACCGCGATCACGTCCCCGGGAGGCCGGTCTTCCCTGCACAGCCGCGAACAAGCGGCAATCCGGATGATGCTGCAAAGCACGGGCGGCAAGGGCCGGGTGTTCGGTGACGAAGAGATCACCCGTTTTGCGTTGCAGGGTGATGTTATCGAACTGGCGGTTGAACCGCGACCGCAACACTACCGCGGCATCGACTGGCTGCCCGGACAGGAGCTGGTATTGCATGACAGCTGGGAGGAAACACCACCGCTGCTACGGGTCGGCGAGCCGGCGGAACGCACCCTGACACTGGAAGCGAAGGGCCTCGACGCCTCCCAGTTACCTGCCCTGCAGTTGCCCGAATCGGCCGCATTGCGCATCTACCCGCAACCGGCGGAACTGAGCAATCGCAGTGACGGCGACTGGATGCACGGCGCCAGCCGTCGCAAGTTTACCTACGTCGCCACCCACAGCGGCAAACTGAAGTTGCCGGCGTTGCGCATCGACTGGTGGGATGTAGCCAACCGCAAACAAAGACAGGCGTTGTTGCCTGCGCGGGAAATCGAGGTCGTCGGCGCCGGTTCGACTGACACTGGGGGGAACAGCCACGCGCCCGGCCTGCCTGTCGGGGCGGGGTTGATGGTGGTCTTGCTGGCACTGGCGGGAGCCGGGGCGGTAACAGTGCGCTCAGCCCGCAAGCGCGGGTTTCCTTTCGCCGGATCTGTACACGGCGAGCAGCGTAGCCGGCGGGCGGCCGCACGCGCTGCGCTGCAGGCTGCGTGCGAGCAGAACAGGCCGCAGGAGGCTGCGCGCGCCTTGCTGGCATGGGCGGCGGTGACCTGGCCGGAACAGCCGCCGTGCAGCCTGGAAGTGCTGGCGGTTCGCGTGCAACAGGGCCGACAAGCCATCCGCGAGCTGGAAGCCTGCCTGTACGGCGCAACGTGCAGCGCCTGGCGCGGCGAAGTCCTGTGGGCAGCGCTGGGTTCCGGACTACGACTTTCGAGGGCGGGCCGGAAACGGCATCAACGCCGGCCGGGCAGGGTGCCGCCACTCTATCCCGATTTGCGCGGCCGCTGAGTACAATGACACAAAAGGGGGACGAATGAACAAGACTGTTTTTGTTAAACTGGGCATCGGTTCAGCGTTGCTGGTCGTGTTGGTACTGTCTGCCTGGCCGGACAGAAAGCCACGTCCCCCTGCAAAAACACCGCGGGAACCCGTCGCGCTGGCAACCGGAACGCAGGTTGACGCGAATACGCCGCAGGACATGGGGGACGCGCCGGCAACGCCGGTGGCCCGGGCCGAAAAACCCGCGGCGCAGGAAAACAACGTTACTGATTCCCGGGAACCCGGGTTCAACCAACGCTGTACCGAGATCCTCGACCAGGCGGTCGAGAGCATGGACCTGTCCAGTATTTTGCCACAGGACCAGGCCAGGCTGACGCGGGTATTCAACGACTGCATCTATGCCATCGACCTCGAGCTGGCGCAAACAGAGAAACAATTTACCCGTTCCGCAGAAACCGCCGCCTGTTTTAGAAGCGTTTATGCGATTCGCGATTACCTGCTCGAGCTGGGTACGGATGTCCAGTCGTTCGCCGAACTTCCCAATAACACGGACAGTGACCAGGTCGCGATCGCTGAAGCCTTTACCCGTATCCGTGACGATATTATGACGAATGGCGAAACGGCAATGATGAATCGAAGTATGTATTGTTCACCGGATACGGCAGCAGACGACAGGCGGCAGGAGTGAATTTGCAGCCCCGTTGTTGCCTGCCGCCCTGACAGATTGGCTAAATAGAAACCTTGAGGCCCGTCATCCCGGCCGTTACCGGAATAACGAGCGGCAGGGGTCGCATCATTGCAGTTGCGCCGGAATGACATGACACCGCTGCCTACCGATTCACCAGGTCATTTTACCGGGCCGTTTTACCGTCGATACTTTCAAGTTTACGGTTGCTGGCGACCGGTTTGGTCTGTGGGTTGTCGAGCGATTCAAAATAGTCCAGCAGCGCCCTGACGTCGGCCTCGTTCAGAGCCAGGTTAGGCATGGGTATTTCGTCAAACTTTTTGAACATTTTCATGGCGATCGGGTCTTTTTCCTTCAGGAGCTGGCCCGGCATCATCATCCAGCGCGCCAGCCATTGGGTCTCCCGCCGTTTGGTCACTCCCAGCAGGTCCGGACCGATACCATTACCGTTATCCTGGCCGATGCTGTGACACATCTGGCAGCGGGTGCGGAAGATATAGGCGCCATCCGAATAACCACTGATTCTTTTGGCCTGTCGGTAATCCTTGCTGGCTACCCTCTTGTTCCAGTCAGGTAACCAGTTGCCCACCAGGGCGGCCAGCACTTCGCTTGACTCATAAGGGCTACGCTTGATCCAGCGACCGGTTTTCTGGTTGCCCAGCACCATTGAGAGATTGTGATCAATCTGGCCGTCTTCGGTGGTCTTCAGGTCAGAAATTTTCATGCCCAGCTTGGTGCGCAGGATCCTGATCTCATCTTCCTTGCCGGTTAGAAAAGTCCAGCCGGGGCGGTCTGCGACACCGTATTTTTTCCTGTAGGCTTTCAGCGCCTCCGGTGTGTCGCGTTCGGGATCGATACTGATGGAGTAGAAGAATACGTCCTTGCCGGCCCGGTCGCTCAGCAGGTTGTAGACTTCCTTGATGCGGGCCGTCTCAAGCGGGCAGACATACTTGCAGGAGGTGAACATGAAATTGATGACTACGATCTTGTCCTTGATCACGTCATCGAAGAACTTCATTTTCTTCCCGTCCTGGGTGATCAGTTCATAGTTAGGGAAATAATTGGCGCCGTAGCGTGCCCTGTGTTTTCTGGCAGCCTGTCTGCCGGACGTTTGCCCGGCTTTCATGGTTTTAATGGTTTTATCGGTCTTGTCCGTTGTCGTTGCAGCGGCGCCGACGTATTCGCTGTGGACGAGGGTGGCGGCGCCAAGGCTGATGGCGACGCCGGTTAACAGGGTTTTGAACAACGACATTCTGAACTTCCTCCGAATGTTGGCCTGATTACTTTATTGCCTGGAAAAAATGCGCCCCGTGGTCGGTATCAACCAGGGGGCGCAGACACTGTGACTGTTTAGCCCGATACTGCTCTCGGGCAACAGCTTTGTGTGGTGACTGTTGTCCCCGCACGGCCACTGCAGCATGCCGTGCGGGAACAAGCAGTAGCGGTTTCTTACATCCTGCGGCCGCCGCCACCACCGGCGGGAGGCGTACCACCGGCGCCACCGCCACCACCGGCGCCACCGCCACCACCGGCGGGAGGCGTACCGCCACCGCCACCGCCACCGCCACCTCGGCGACCAACACCTGTGCGGGCATTTGGCAGGAGGAACGAGTCGACATAGGTTACGCCGTCCCAGGTTGGTATAGGTGTGGGCATCACAGCCAGCTGGCCCGGATTTTCCACATCGTAGCGGAGCATCATGGCATGATCCTCGTGCTGCGTATTGTGGCAATGCTCCACGAAGCTGCCGGCAAATTCCCTGAAGCGCAGGGCAACGTCTATGGTCCGGGCGCTACCGTCCACTACCCCCAGGCGATACACGTCCTTACGCGCAAAGGCTTCGAAGTCCGGTGGCGGCTGGCCGTCCTTGCTGAGGATCTTGCCTTCCTCGAAGTGGACGTGGATCGGATGACTCCAGCCCGGTGTTCCACCTGACAATGACCAGATCTCGACATGGCCCAGACCGTCGGCACTGAGGTCACCCAGGTTGGGGGCTGCCGAGACGCGACGGGGATCGAAGCCAACGCCCTGACCGCCATCGGCCGCGATAACCCAGGGCACGCTGTCGGTTCCACCGCCGCCGCGAGCGAAGCGGAAGGTGTGGCGAATGGCGCCATCCAGTTCGGCCTGGCTGAAGCCCGGGGTGGGGATCATGGTCTTGCCGCCGGCAACGTACTCGGCCGGGTCCATGCTCAGATCCTGACCACTGTACGGCTGTACGCGCATCTCAAAGAACTTGCCCACGGCGGGGTCGCCCTGGTAGGTGCCGTTCAGCACACTGGCCAGTGAGACCACCTGGTTGGGCCGCGTTCCGTTGCGGTGTTCCATGATGTTGACCAGATAGATCTTGTCGCCTGGCTGATATTTGCTGAAGTCTATGATGATGTCATAGCGCTCGGCAATCGCCTGGTTGGGCAGAATACCATCGGCAAACAGCACTGAGTGTTCCATGATATTGCCGTCGTTGGCAACCATGTAGACCGGAACCGGATTGTCGTTCTGGTCCACTACGGCGACCTTCATGTAGCGTGACACGGCACCGTTCAGCAGGCGCAGGCGGTACTTGCGTGCCCGCACGTTCATGTACGGCTTGTACAGCCAGTTCACGGTCATGACATCGCCGAGGAAGCCGTCAAGGTTAAAGATGTTGAACCACAGCTGGCCATCCGCATCCCATGCCTTGTCCGCCATGAGTACGTTGACGTCATAGTCCCGGTTACCCCAGTCCAGCGCCGTGCCGCTGGGGAAACGCAGGTTGATGCCGTCATCGATTGCCTCGTTGCCACGATCGATCGCACTGTAGTAGTTGATCATCGCCGCGTTGCCCTTGTAGACATTCTGCGCCGTGAAATCCACCATATGATCGTGGAACCAGTGCGTGCTCATGGTTTCGCGATAGTCACCCGGAATCCTGACCGTACCGCCATGACCGTCCGGCGTTGCGGCTTTCGGCTCAGTGGCGTTGGTGTTCACCGAGTCGTAACCCGCCAGGATCATCGGCCAGCGATAGTCATAGTACTGCCCGGGGAAATAGAAGGCGTTGGTATAGCCGTCGCTTTCCGCTGGTTGGTGACCGTTATGCTCATGCGTGGTAATGGTGTGCAAACCAAAACCGTAGTTGGCGGCCGGGTCGATCGGCAGCACATTGTAGTGCCTTAGCAGAATCGGCCGACCATACTTGGCTCTGACCAGCTTCGGCGGCAGGGTGCCGTCGAAGGTCCACAGGGCTTCCGGGTCCTGTAGCGGCATGTTGGGATGAAAACGGATACCGATACCGGCCGTGGTACCCTCGAAGCCGGGCACGCCCACGGTATTATGGTACAGCCCGCCGGGACCGAATTCGCCCAACTTGTAGCCGTGCGACTGTTTCTTGTCACGCAAGCCGTTGTTGATGCGGGAACCCGCCTGGACCGTCTGGATATAGACTTCCGGAGGGAACTCGTCCCAACGCTGGTGCGCCCAGTTTTCACCCGGTGGCCGTCCTTCGGCCGGCGGGTCATTTAGCGGTCGGCCCAGGAAGGCCTCAATTTGTGTCTGCCAGGGATTGAGGTCAGTAACGTTGGACTCGCGCGAGGGCGCCGGGTAAAGCGGCTGGGACAGGAAGGCATCCAGTTCGGCGCCATCCGGCGTGCCCTGCGCAGAGGACGGCAAAGGCAGCGATTTGCCGGGCGTATAGCTGGACGGCAGTGGCTGGGAGCCGAATTCCTCGAAGCGCAGCACCTGTTGGGTAA
>JALWRY010000496.1 GCA_027080445.1 Thiohalobacter sp.
TCATGGGTTCGGGGAATACCGAAGCGCGGTACGCCGCGCCCACCTGCGTGGTCTGCAGGTCTGTACACACCTGATTGTCGGCCTGCCTGGCGAACGCCGTTCCGACTGCCTCACCACACTGGAACGTGTGCTTGAACACGGCGTGCAAGGCCTGAAACTGCACCCCCTGCATGTGGTAAAAGGCACGATGCTCGCCAATCAGTGGCGACGCGGTGAATACACAGCATTGCCACTGGATACCTATATTTCCATCGCTGCCGATTTGATCCTGTTGACGCCTCCCGAGGTTATCTATCACCGGGTGACGGGAACCGCTTCGAGTCAACTGCTCCTTGCGCCAACCTGGTGTTCCTGGAAGTGGCGCGTACTCAACCGCCTGACCGCGGAACTTCACCAGCGCCGGATGATCACGCCCCGGACACACACCCCGGGAACACTAAACTGATGCCGGAAACACACACAAAGATGGAACTGGTCTGCCCGGCCGGCAACCTCCCCGCCCTGAAGACCGCTGTCGATCATGGCGCCGATGCGGTCTACATTGGTTTTCGCGACGACACCAATGCACGGCACTTCGCCGGTCTTAACTTCAATGAAAAACGTTCCCGGGAAGGCATTGACTATGCCCACCGGCGTGGCGTGAAGGTTTTTGTCGCCATCAATACCTACGCACAGGCATCCGGCTGGGAACGCTGGCAACACTCGGTAGACCTCGCCGCCTCTCTTGATGCTGATGCCCTGATCCTGGCTGATATCGGGGTCATGGACTACGCCGCCAGACGCTGGCCGGACCTGCGCCTGCACCTGTCCGTACAGGCTTCCGCGACCAACCCGGAGGCGATCCGCTTCTATCACGATAACTTTGGTATCCGACGTGTCGTCGTGCCGCGTGTCCTGTCACTGAAACAGGTCCGGCAGGTGGCCGAACACAGCCCGGTTCCGCTGGAAGTCTTCGGTTTTGGCAGCCTGTGCGTGATGGTGGAAGGGCGCTGCCTGTTGTCTTCCTATGCCACCGGCCAGTCGCCCAATACCTTCGGGGCCTGCTCACCGGCCTCCGCGGTGCGCTGGATCGATACGCCAAACGGCATGGAATCCCGGCTGAACGATATCCTCATCGATTGTTACCGCCATAACGAACCGGCGGCCTACCCAACCCTGTGCAAGGGCCGCTTTAACGTCAGCGGCAATACCTACTATGCCATCGAGGAACCCACCAGCCTGAATACACTGGCCCTGTTGCCGGAACTGCAAGCCATCGGTATCGCGGCGATCAAAATCGAAGGGCGCCAGCGCAGTCCGGCCTACGTCAGGCGGGTAACACAGGTATGGCGCGCAGCACTCGACAGTTGTCAAAAAGATCCCGCACAGTACCAGCCCAGGACACCCTGGCTGGAAGCCCTGCAAACTGTTTCGGAGGGCGCCCAGACCACGCTGGGCGCCTATCACCGCCCATGGCAATGACAGAACCCCTGCGTATTTCCCTTGGCCCCGTGCTCTATTACTGGAGCCGCGATGACCTGTTTGATTTTTATGCACGCATGGCAGACACAGAGGTCGATATTGTCTACCTCGGCGAGACTGTCTGCGCCAAACGACGCTCACTGCGTAGCGAGGACTGGATACAACTTGCGGAACAATTGACTGCGGCGGGCAAGGAAGTCGTGCTTTCCACCTTGACCCTGATCGAGGCCGGATCCGAATCAGCCGCCATGCAAGGGCTGTGTGAAAACGGCCGGTTTACTGTGGAAGCCAATGATATGGGGGCCGTCAACCTGCTGGCCGGCAGGCATCCCTTCACCACGGGCCCCTCGGTCAATATCTATAATCCCCGCACGCTGAAAGTGCTTGCCGAGCGAGGCCTGAAGCGCTGGGTCCTCCCCGTGGAACTTTCACGGCAAACACTCGCTGACATACAGGCGCAACGCCCGGCTGGCGTTGAAACGGAGGTGCTGGTTTACGGGAGACTGCCGCTGGCCTATTCCGCACGCTGTTTCACCGCACGCGCGCACAACCTGCCAAAAGACGACTGCCAGTTCCGTTGCCTTGACTACCCTGATGGCCTGTTGCTGTCTACGCAGGAAAACCAGGACTTCCTGGTTCTTAACGGTATCCAGACCCAGTCAGCCAGATCGTGTAACCTGATTGCGGAAATCGACGACATGCGCGCACTCGGTGTCGACATCCTGCGCATCAGCCCGCAATCCAGGCATACCGAACGCATCATCCAGGCCTTCCACCAACGCATGTGCCACCACTGTTCTGTCGAAGCAGCCAGTGCGTTACTGGAGCCTCTCATGCCCGGCAAAAGCTGCAATGGGTACTGGCACGGCGCAGCCGGCATGGACGCCGCCGCTGGACATGCCGGGTTGATTCAAACGACGTAATAGACAACGCTATACTACAGCGGTTTTCTCCCCGCCATGATCGTGAATGATTGCCAACCGCCTGGTCTTTCGAAGGATGCTCAGCTGGATTGCGGAAACCGGAACCCGTTTTTCCGGCAGCCCGGAACAGCAAGCTGATCCTGCCATCCTCAGTGATGACTTTATCTTCACCAGCGCCCCCTACGCCATGAGCCATGCCTCGACCATCGCCGCCTCCGGCGGCAGGCTGGTTGCGGCCTGGTTTGGCGGATCACTGGAATCCCGCCCTGACGTTGGCATCCAGGTTTCCCTGAATGATGGTAGCGGCTGGTCAACGCCGTTCGAAGTCGCCAATGGCATACAGCCCGACGGCAGCCGCTACGCGTGCTGGAACCCGGTACTGTTTCAGCCCGATTCAGGTCCCCTGATGCTCTTCTATAAAGTCGGGAGAAACCCGAGAAGCTGGTGGGGCATGTACACGGAATCCACTGACCATGGACAGACCTGGTGTACACCCGGGCGTCTTGCCGAAGGCATACTCGGTCCCGTCAAGAACAAACCCGTGCAGCTGCCGACAGGGGAACTGCTAAGTCCCTCCAGCACCGAACACGACAACTGGCGCATTCATATCGAGCATAGTAACAACCTGGGGAAATCCTGGACACGCATCAACCCGATCGAACACGACCATGGCATTGCCGCCATCCAGCCGAGTATCCTTACCCATGGCGAAAACCGTCTACAGCTCATCTGCCGAAGCCCGCACAAACGCATCGCGGAAAGCTGGTCCAGTGATGGCGGAAAAACCTGGAGCCGCTTACAACTCACCCCATTGAAAAACCCCAACTCGGGTACCGACGCAGTCAGCCTTGCCGATGGCCGTCAGCTACTGGTTTATAACCCCTCGACCCGCCGACGCACACCCCTGAACGTGGCGCTGTCGCATGACGGCAGGCACTGGCAGGACTGCCTGGTACTGGCCCGGGGCTTCGGGGAATACTCCTACCCCGCCGTCATCCAGACCGGCGACGGCCTGGTACATATCACCTACAGCTGGAACCTGTCTCGCATTCGCCACGTTGTGCTCGACCCGGAAAAACTCCCGTGTGGCTATCCCGGGCAGTAAATATCCCTGTCCGTCCTTACCCCGGCGCTTTCGTATCAAGCGCTGCCCTGATACTGCCTGCCGCCGTCCTGGTAGCCCCCCACCTGGGCGAAGCAGCCTATCTACTGCTTACCCTGGGCGGCATTTATGCACTGTTGCGTCGGGAAAACGGCAAGGAAGCCAGTCAACGGCTCAAAAACGTGCAGTTACTCAGCCTGCTCACGCTGGGCTTTTACCTGGTCGCCTTTACCTCGCAATTTATTTCCGGCCCTGTCTCCACGGCATCGTGGAACCCCGGCGGCCTGCGCGAGTTCCTTGCCGCCCCGTTTATCGGCCTGTGGCTGCCGGGCCGTATCAACACACGCTTTCTCATGCCGGCCATCAAAGTCTGCGCACTACTGGTCTTCGCTGTAGCGCTATACCAGTTCCTGCAAGGTACAGACCGGCCCGGGGGAGCTGTCAACCCACTGATATTCGGACTCCTGTCATTATTGCTTGGCTTCTTTTCCCTGGTCCGTCTACCGCTGGAATCGACACCGGAAAAACTCTTATCGCTGGCCGCTTTTTCTTCCGGGTGCATGGCTTCCGTGCTTTCCCAATCCCGTGCAACCTGGATGATGTCGGTTTTTCTGCTCGCCTGCATCCTCTTCGTCTGGCGCAGAAACGGCCAACTGACCCGGCGTGTGGCACTGGGAATGTCCGGCCTGTTTCTGGCGCTGGCATTGCTCTCGTCATATATTCCTGTCGTGCAAGAGAGAATTTCCTCCGGCCTGAAGGACTATCACACGTTCAACATGCACGACGCATGGAACACCTCGTTCGGCCAACGCATCATTATGTGGAAAGGCGGTCTGTTGGCGGCCCGGGAAAAACCGGTTCTCGGCTGGGGCATCGCCAATACCCGGTCGGCTGCCGCTTCAGAACTTGAATCCCCCGCCATGAAAAAGGTCGTTCTGGGATATAACCATTTACACAATGAATATATCACCAACCTGGTGGCAAAGGGTCTGCCGGGCCTGCTGAGTGTGCTGTTACTGCTTTTCGTCCCACTAACAATTTTCCTGCGTCATCGCGGTAATCCTGAGCACCTGGTCTACCAGGGTATCGGTTCCCTGCTATGTATCGGTTACGCGTTTTCCGGTTTGAGCAACCAGGCCTTTGGTGATGACACGCTGAATATTTTCTTTGTCTTTTTCCTGGCAATGACACTTCCCCGGGCCGGTTTTATGCGAGGTCGCAACAAAAACACCACGGACAAATCGCACCGGATCTGGCTGCTGCAAAGCCACAATATCGGTGACAACAACCAGGCGCTGGCGCTGGCGGAATCGCTGGGGCTCCCTTACGAGACAAAGCGCATCGTTCGTCGCCACAAGGGACTGATATCCCGGTTGGCCTGGAAACAGTTGCTTGGCGTTACACTGGCCGGCATCGATCGCTCCCGTTCAAGTCCTCTCGCCCCGCCCTGGCCTGAGCTGGTGATCAGCGCCTCCCGCACCAGTGAGATGGTCGCAAGGTGGATTGCCAGAAGGTCCGGCGGACATACCCGACTGGTTCACCTGGGCAGTCCCAAAGGCCCTCTTGAGGCATTCGACCTGATCATTGCCACCCCCCAACACCCCCTGCCGGAAAGAAACAATATCCTGGTAATCGACCTCCCCCTGCACCGTATATCGCCTGAGCGCCTGCATAAGGCGGCCGCTGAATGGCGCCCGGCATTCTCTCACCTGAAACGCCCCTATACCGCCGTACTCGTTGGCGGGAATTCCGGAGAGTTTATCCTGGACTGCAATACCGCACGCCGCCTTGCCCAACGGGTCAATACACTGTCACATGCCTCCGGCGGCTCGGTACTGGTCACAGACAGCGCCCGCACACCGCCTGCGGCCTATGATGAACTTGTTCGCCAACTGACCGTACCCGCCTATATTCACCGCTGGAAAGACAGTGCGGACAATAACCCTTTCCATGCCTATCTCGCCCTCGCTGAGCAACTGGTGGTGACAGCGGAAAGTACTTCCATGCTGGTCGAGGCCAGCGCCACCGGGAAACCCGTATTCATGTTCGACTTTGGTCACGAACACGGCCACGGGAAAAACATAAAAGCAGGATATTGGTACAGGATGATACGCCACCTGAAACGGCAGCATTGTCCGCGTGACGTAGGCAGCATACATCAAATATTGATCAATTGCGGCCGTGCACGCTGGCTGCATGACGAGGCGCCGGCTGAAAAACCAGGAAAGAAACCCGGCGTTATACCCTGTGGCCTTCAACGCGCTGTGGCGCGTGTACAACGTCTACTCTAGCTGTTCCAGCAGATTTTTTGCACTTCGATAGTGGGCTTCAAGCGGGTAGTCCGACTTCTTCTGACGAATCGGGTAACAACGTACATGGAACCCGAACGGTTCCCGATTCCACAGGAATTCCTCCCAGCCATTTGATTGCACATCCGGGAACCCGTGAACGGCAAAACCGGTTTTGCTGAAATAACCACGTCGTTTTGGCGTCAGGCTGAGATGATCCGGGAAAAACAGGTCCAGCATACGCCGCACCACCCTGGGCTTGAATACCGGTTGAAAACATTCGACCTTCACGGAAGGATGTTCCCTGTGGTAATGAAGCAGTCGCCAGCCGGTATCCCGTGCACGGCCTACGCGCCGCCGCCTGGCAAGCGTCAACCGTGCAATCACGGCATTGAGCCGGGAGCCCGGGTGCTCCCTGAGACCGAGCCAGGCCGGGTCGCCTTCATAGTCGGGGGAAAAGTCCAGCCTGTCCCGGTGAATCTTGTGCAGATCAATAAAAGTACAATGCGCACAGGGGAAATAGCGGAATTTACTGGATCTTTTCGGATGCCACGGCGCCCCCAGGATCGCTACATCCCGGGAGCGCATATAGGCAATGACATCCTTGATCCAGTTTCTGCGGATAATAAAAAAATCCGGGTCCAGGATCAGCAGGTAGCGTGTCGATGCAATCCGGGTGATTACATTCAGCCCGGCGGCATGGTGGTAGCTGGCAGAACCATAGCGCCGGTCTTCATATTCAGCGCCATCAAATACCTCGAAACCGGGTTCACAACGGTATAGTCGCCCGCTGGAACCGGGCGGTGAATTTTCTGCCACCAGCCAATGAAACCTGACACCCGGGTTGAGCTGTTTCACCAGGTCGAGGTTCAGACGAAGCCACTCGGCGGACTCGTAGGATACCGTACAGAGCGTCAGTTCCGGGCAGGATGGCATCAGGCAACTCCCCCGGCTTTATGAAAGTGCTGACACCCGGGCCTTGCCCCGGGACAGGACTTTCCCGATCAGGTCACACACTTCACGAACGGCGCCATACCCCCCGGCCCGTTCCGTCCGATACACTGCATGCGCAATCACATCGGGGTGCGCATTCCGTACAACGATCGGCAGGCCAACGTTGCGAAGGACATCGAGGTCGTTGATATCATTGCCTACGAAAGCCACCTCCGACAGCATGATGCCCCGCTCCGCAGCAAAATGTTCCAGCGCGATGCATTTGTCCCTGACATCCTGTATACAATGAATCTTCAGCTTGGCTGCCCTGGCCGACACCACCGGGTTGGCCTCTGTTGAGATAATGACGGTTTCGATACCGAGCCGATCAAGCTTCTGCAGACCGATACCGTCACCACGAAAGCAACGCACCGCTTCGCTACCATCCTGGATAACGTACACCATGTCATCAGTAAACACGCCATCAAAATCAAAAGCCACGAGGCGAATGTGACGGATAAGCGCTTCCATCAGCCCGCTTTCCTGCCGAACAGACGCCAGGCCTTGTTTTTGAGTTTCCTGGCCGTATCCAGGGGTACGCGTGATGTCAGGCGCTGCATATAGGCCGAGGCGAATTCAGGCTCGATGACAGGGTGGGAACTGATGGCCCAATCACCTGTGTCGTAACCCGTAAGCGCCATATAAGGCAGGTAGGCCGGCCTGAAGAGTTCAACATCCTCCTCGGTAAACCAGTGGCGCCAGTCGCCGCTTGCCTTCTTGCGCACCACCTTGGCGTTACCGGTGGAATTCGGTACTTCGGCATCCGCTTCAATCCCGAACCCGAGATAGTCGTTGAGTGCCGTAAAATTTTTACTGACCATATTTTCGTAGGTAAAAAGGAACCAGTCGTCACCCAGGCCACGAATAAAGTCGGACATCTGTTGATAGCGGTCATATTCCTCGTCAACCACGGACTGCAGATCTGCCGGCCAGTCACCGTGCCCGGTATAACGACAGAGCTCGTGGAAGGGGACAGACAGGGGGTCTCGTTCTTTCTTTTTCACCAGTTCAAGGTGCTCATTGAATTGTTGCCTGTGCCCAACGCAACCGCGGTTCCAACGGTACAACATCCTGCTGACGGCAACGTCCCGCGGATCGCGTGCGATCCAGACCTTGCGGTCATAGTGTTCATGCTTCAGATGCTCCCGGTATAAATCAAAGTCCTTGCCTTTGCGTGCCTCGTAGGTGTGCTTGTAGACGGCATTTTTATAATCACCGATATACTTGCCCGGTTTGCCCCCGGAAAAAGCCTCGCAGCCGGGCAGACCTGCGGCAATCTTGTACAGCAGCGCCGTTGTGCCCGACTTGCCCAGCCCCAGTATCAATATTTTCATTTCATGCTCCACTCATCAGGCGCTGATTCGAAATATCTGGTCATGAATCTGCTCGGCCCTGAGCTCGGTTGTATCGCCCAGCGCCTGCTGAAACAGCGATATCCGTTCACGCAAGGCCTCAAGGGTAATGCCGGGATAACGGTGGCGATGAAATGCCGGTGGCGCGTGGGTTCCCGGCAGATCACGCTTTGTCCATTTGATCAGTCGCCGTCCATTGGCTGTCATATAACCCGCCAGGTAGGTCAACAACGCCGGTTTCGGTAATCCGGCCTTGCCAGTCGTGATATTTTCCAGCACATCCACCATGCGATCACACGCCAGCGGGCCATCCTGTGCCACGATATAGCGGTCGAACAGCGCCTTGCGCTCATCGCCAGCTGCAGCACCCATCTCACCGGACAAAATCCTGCCCAGGGTATCTTCCAGTTCCTGCTCACTGAAACACGGGTAACTCAACTGGTTCGGGAGATGATAAAACCCCTCGTCTATGGCTTCATCGATGTTCGGACGGTAACTGATGGCTGGCACCCCCATGCTGTACGCCTCGACGGCTGTGGTGCAGCCGTTATGAACCAGCGCCTTTGCCGCCATTAACCAGGGTACGACATTACCCTCGTTGCTTACCTTGACGTGTTGGCAGGTCGCCGCGATACGCTGGTAGATCGCCGGGTTTTCGGTCGGATGCGGCCGGACAATGACTGTAAAATCCGGGAACGCCCGGTCCAGCACCGGGATCAATGCCTTGAACGCTTCAAACAGGGCCTGTTTGTGATCTCTCAGGGCTTCGGCAAATTCGACACTCATCCCCCTGGCGGCTTTCCCGAATTTGGCTTTCTGCCCAGGTCTTGTTACCGGCCTGAACAGATTCTGCGCGGGATAGAAGGCATTGACGTGGTTGAAGTTGGTGTTAAGCAGGATAAATTTTCCGTGTTCCCGGCGCAGCGCATCGACCTCGTCCCGGTAGAAGGCGCCCATTTCACGGCGCAACATATCAGCGCGCGGGTTACCAGTGATATGTATCGGCTTTTCCCCGGGCATCTGCGGGTACTGACGCCACAGGCTGGCATTCTCTTCACCCCAGGCAAAGAGATGAGAAACATATTTCAACGACACGGGTGACAAGCGGCGGGAAAAATACATGTCTGCGGGCAGATGTACCAGTGCTTCCTCATCCCAGGACACAATTTTCTGGCCGAGCTTGTGCATGATCCTGAACATGTTCAGGTTCATACGGGTAAAACTCTTGCACAGGTACAGGCTTCTGGGCAGCGAGGCGATTCTCAAATCGATCTTGCGATGTGAACCAATGATCGAGGGGAAACCCCGTTTCGCCGCGACACAGGCCAGTAACAACTTTGGATCAAGTTCACGCACCTGGTTTTCAACCGGGATAATGAGTGATACTTTTTGTGTCGTCATATCATTGCACGTCCACTCAGGGCCTGTACCCTGAACATGACGTCAGATACCGGTTCGATATGGATCTCGTTCCTGTAACCGAGCAGTTGCTGAAACCGCGCCATACGACCGCGAATATCGTCGAGGGGAAGCGCCGGGTAACGATGCAGCTGGTACTCGGGTTTGTTATGCGAGCCGGGCAGGTGTGATTTCACCCGCCGGGCCAGATCAAGCCCCCTGGCCAGTATCCAGCGTTGCAACCCGCCGGAAAGGGATGACGATGAAGAATCATCGGGGTACTTCTCCAGGCTCTCCAGCACGCGCACCATCCTTTCGCAGGCCAGCGGGCCGTCCTGGGCCTCCAGATAACGGTCAACCAACGACTGGCGCTCTGCGCCTGCCGGTGGCCCAAGTTCACCCCGCAGCACGCTGTCCAGCGTCTGCTTCAACTCATCAAAACTGAAACACTCGTGGCTGAGCCCGTTGGGCAGGCGATAAAAACCTGTGTCATAGTCTTCATTGACCACTGCCCGGTAGCTAATGGCCGGCACATCCATCACAAAAGCCTCGACGGCCGTGGTGCAGCCGTTGTGGACCAGTGCCTTCGCCGCCATCAACCAGGGGACAACATTCCCCTCATTGGTCACCCGGACACGCTGGCAACGGGCGGCGATCTCCCGGTAGACATGATGATTCTCGGTCGGGTGGGGTCGCACCACGATAGTATGGGCGGGGAATGCCGCCTCCAGCGCCGGGATGAGCGCTTTAAACCGCTCGAACACGGCAAGCTTGTGTTCATATAAACCCTTGGCGTATTCCCGGCTCATACCCCGGGCCGCGCGACCGAAACGGGCTTTCTCGCCAGGCTTTTTCACCGGCCTGAACAGATTAATGTCCGCACCAAACGCATTTACATGATTGAAGTTGGTATTGATCAGGATAAAATCACCGTACTTCTCCCGCAGCGCTTCGGCATCATGCTCGTAATAGGTGCGGATCTCGGTTCGCAGCATATCGCCACGCGGATTTCCGACCGCGTGTATCGGCGTCTCTTTCGGTGTATGCGGGTATTGCCGCCACAGATCAACATTGTCCTGGCCCCAGGCAAACAGGCTCAGCACATACTTGATCGTCGCCGCATCGAGTCGTCGCGAGAAATAGGTCTTCGGTGGCAGGTGTACCAGTGCCTCCTCGTCCCAGGCAACGATTTTATGGCCAAAGCGCCGCGCAATGCGGAAAAACAGCAGGCTGCGAATCGTCATGCTCTTGGACAGGTAGATGGCGCGGGGAAAGGCATCGATATTAAATTCCATCTCCCGACGTGAACCGACAATCGATGAAAACCCGTGCTTTGCGGCGACACAGGCAAGCAACAGCTTGGGGTCCAGTTCGCGAACCTGATTTTCGACAGGAATCAACAGTAATGGACGTGTTCCGTTCATCATCGATGTCAACCTAGGAAGCCGCTTCCAGTAATTGATCCGGCTTGTCCTTCATGGCCAGCAGGATGCGTACCGCCAGTTTGTCACCACTCAGGCCATGGTAATCCAGCACCTCCAGGGGTGTTCCGCATGCCGGATGATTATCGACCGCGAACTTGAGCAACGGCCTGCCGCGCAGCAGCTCAGATGACATCAACGCATTCAGCAGCGCATCACCAAGTCCACCGTAACCGGCATGATCATCCAGTACAAATACGCTTTCTGTATCGCCGATGACCGTTTCCAGCCAGTCAACATCAACCCGGTTGAGCCAGGGCATATTGATGACCTTTAATGAAAACCCGTGCGACTTTAAACGTTCCGCCGCTGTCAGCGCCTCGTTCAACATCACCGGACCGTAGCTGAACAGGACAGCGTCATCCCCTTCATTCAACACCGTGCCCTGCCCAAAGGTGAAACGGCCATCTTCTGCGACAGGGATCACACCCGGCGACGGACCGATCACCAGGCGTATCATGCAACTCTGTTGCGCTTCATTCACACACCAGCGCAAGGCCTGGCGGGTTTCGACCTCATTACCGGGTTCAAGGATGATGCAGTCCGGCAAGGCGCCGAACAGGGAGATATCCCGCAGGCTCTGGTGCGACTTGCCCGGCCCGGCCGGAATCAGTCCGGCGTAATGACACACATAGATAATTTTTGTTTTTTCCGTTGCATTGTTATAGATCTGTTCGTTGGAGCGCGAGGCAAGGAACACCCCGAAGGAATTCACTATGGGCAGGCAGCCATTCAGCGCCAACCCCCCCGCCGTGGACACCATATCCTGTTCGGCAATACCGCTTTCGATAAACCTGTCCGGGAAGGCATTTTCGAAGGGCCGTAAACCACAGTCGGCGGAAAGATCCGCATCCATAACCACGATATCCTGTCTTTCCCGCCCCAGTTCAAGCAGCGCCTTGCCATAGGCGGTGACCACCTTGTCCGCCCGGTCTTTTAGCCTCACGCGGTTTCTCTCGCGACGATCAATGACCTCGGTAGCCAGTTCGCCCAGACCGAAAGCATCCAGCTGCGCGTTGATGCGTGCGGCGATTTCTGCATAGGCTGTTTCAAATGCCTCATCGTCCGGCGCACCGGAATGCCAGGGATACAGACCGTTTCCGGCTTTCAGGGCCGCAGGTCCTTCCATGAAGGAAACGCCCTTGCCCTTGATGGTGTCAGCAATCAACACTTTCGGCTTGTCACTGACCTGCCGGAATTCGGTGAAGACGCGTTCCAGTTCCGCAAAGTCGTGGCCATCACAACGCGCTGTATGCCAGCCGAAAGTCTCGAATTTTCTCTCCAGCTCACCAAGATCGATGATCGCTTCCACCGGCTTGTCGGACTGAATCCTGTTCATATCAACAATGGCGGTAATATTGTTGACCGACTGGTGGGCCGTGGTCTGCAGTGATTCCCAGACCTGCCCTTCCTGCAACTCGCCATCACCGGTCATCACGAATACCTGTCCGCCGGCGCCTTGCAGTTTTTTCGCCAGCGCCATGCCCTTGGCCTTGGATATTCCCATACCCAGTGATCCCGAGTTGGTCTCTATGCCGGGCAGGCTGACATCCGGGTGACCGTGTGTACCACCGAGCCGACGCAGGTTGATAAACAGCTCTTTGGGCAGGATGCCCAACGAATACAGGACCGCGTAGTACGCGGGCGCATCGTGGCCCTTGGAAGAAAAATAGATATCGCGGTCCGGGTGGTCGAATCCCAGCTCAAGGGTATTCATACCGGCATGGTAGAGCCAGGCAACGATATCCAGCGAGCTTAAACTGGAACCCAGGTGTCCCGAACCTGCCCGTTTGACAGTGGCCAGCGTATTGGCGCGACACATATCCGCCAGCAGGCGGAGCGTGTCATGTGCATCCAGGCCGCTTTCGCGTACCCGCTGAAATTCATTTGCCGCAATAAGTTTTATTTCTAGCATTGTTTCGATTGCCCCTTTAACAAATACGGGAAGTCAGTAACGGACGGCAGTTCAGCCTGACAGGTGTCGACAAGGTACTCAGCCAGACCCCAGTCGTACTCGGTGTTGACATCAAGACCTTCATAGCCCTCGGTAAAAAATGGCATCAGCACGTCACCGGCGATACTGCCCTGTTCAAACACCACACGTGACCAGGCAATCTCCAGGCTGGCATTCTGTACATACACTTCAGGCAGCGCCGGGTACTGACTGCTGTGCCATGGCAGACCGGAGGAACGCAATGGCATCAGCGGAACCATGCGCTTGCCCTGGAGCACCCACATCTTGCCGGGGTGCTGCTGGCATTTCTCGACAGCCCGCAACGAATCGATACCGCTTTCTGCACGGAAAGCCTGCCAGGCGCGCTGAATCGTCTGCGGCAGGCGAAAAGGACTGGTTGGACGCAGGATACTGAAACAGTCATATTCACGGCCTTCGGCCTTCAGCCTGTCCAGCGTATAGGCCAGCCAGCCAATATCCGGGGAAACATCGCCCGCGAACCGCTCCGGGCGCAGGAAAGGAACCTCCGCGCCATAGTGCCGGGCGATCCCGGCGTAGTACTCCGAATCCGTGGAAACAATCACATCGGAAAAAATACCGCTCTGCAAGGCGGCCGAAATCGTGTAGGCGATCATGGGATGTCCTGACAGATCGCGGATATTCTTGTCCGCGACCCGTTTTGAACCCGCCCTCGCCGGGATCAAGGCTACGACATTGTGATCTGTTTCTGTCATGGCTAAACCAGGCCCGGATCAATATTGATGTAGATGTCTTTCAGTTCGGAGTACACATCGAGCGCCTCGGGACCCGGCTCACGCGAGCCGTTGCCCGATTGCTTCAGGCCGCCAAACGGCATGTGCGGTTCGCTACCGTGCGTGCCGCCGTTAACGACAGCCACACCGGCCTGAATCTTCCGGGTGAACTCGGTGGCGCGGTGAATACTGCGTGTATGAATGGCGGCTGTCAGGCCATAGGGCGAGTCATTCGCCATGTGCAGGGCCTGTGCAAAATCTCTGGCCCGGTAAAGGCAGGTAATCGGACCAAACAGTTCCGTCACAGAGATTTCATCATGGGGGTCGACATTCTCGATAATCGTCGGCGCCATGTAGAAACCCTTTGCATGTGCCTCATCGTCCAGCCTGTGTCCGCCGAGGCTTATCGATGCACCGGCCTGCCTGGCCCTTTCGACAACAGCCAGCATGTTGTTGAGCTGTTTCTCGTTTATGACCGGCCCGAGGTCGTCACTGTCATCGGGACCGAGTTTGAGCGACCGGGCACGTTCTACAAGGCTGTTACGGAACTGGTCATAAACGGCATCAAAAACGATAATGCGACTCGCCGCTGCACAGCGTTGGCCGGCATTACTGAAAGCGGCAAGCAGCGTCCAGTTCACAGCCTTATCCAGGTCGGCATCGTCACAGACCAGCAAGGGATTCTTGCCACCCAGTTCAAGCGATACCTTCACCAGCCGCTCACCGGCTGTTTTGGCAATGCGTCGTCCCACGGCAGTAGAACCGGTGAAACTGATGACATCCACACCGGAACTGGCCGCCAGTGGCGCACCGGCTTCCTCACCCAGCCCCTGGATAATATTGAGCACACCATCAGGCAGACCGGCTTCTTCCGCAATCAGGCCGAATAACCAGGCGGTAGCCGGCGTATCCTCGGCCGCTTTAAGCACCACGGCATTGCCACAGATCAGCGCCGGAAAGACTTTCCAGGCAATGTTGGCGATCGGTGTATTGGCGGCGATAATCAACCCCGCTACGCCCATAGGCTGGCGTATGATGCTGGCGTACTTGTCCGGTATTGCGCTGGTCGTGGTACGTCCATAAAAGCGTCGCCCTTCCCCGGCCATGAACTCACCCTGCGCAATAGCTGCAGCCGTTTCACCCGTGGCGGCCGAAAAACTCATGCCGGTTTCCAGGGCAACCATCCCGGCAATATCATCCTGGTAACTCCGCATCAGATGCGCAATGGTGTGCAACACCTCGCCCCGTTGTACCGGGCCCAGCCCGGCCCAGCCCGGCTGGGCATCTCTTGCCACCTGGATGGCCTGTTCAACATCAACCGCCGATGAGCGGCTTGCCCCGAACAGTTTCCCGCCGCTGTGAGGAGACAGCTTGTCAAACACCCTGCCGGACTGCGCATCGCTTTGCTCGCCATTGATCCAGTTGGGAATGATTGCAGGAATTAAATCGGTGAACATCAGAATAATCCGTCTGTGACTACCAGGCAGTAAAACCACCGTCGACCACCAGTTCCGTACCGGTAACGTATGACGATGCACCTGATGCGAGGAACAACAAGGGACCGCACAGGTCATGGTTGACCGCCATCCTTCCCATGGGTACCCGGTGGCAAAATTTCGCCCTGAAGATTTCATCCTGCCCGCCCAGCACACCACCTGGCGACAGGGCATTGACCCGCACACCATGTGGCGCCCAGTGTGTCGCCAGGTAGCGGGTCAGGTTGACAACGGCCGCCTTGGATGCACCGTAAGCCGGGGGTTTAATAAAAGGCGGATCATCCTGTATGTGGTCATAAAATCGCACATCGGGTGAAACACCGGCATACAGCGAGCCGATATTAATGATTGAGCCATGGCCGGCCCGCAACATGGGTTTGCCGAATACCTGGCTGGTCAGGAAAAGCCCCAGTGTATTCACCTCCAGTATCTCGCGGTTTTCCTCCAGGGGAATATCTTCCAGCCGGTAGCCGGTTTCCGTGCTGGCAGGCGGTCGATCAATACCGGCGTTATTCACCAGGATCGAGGGAACGCCCAAAGTAGCCATACACGCTTCGCAAGCCTCTTCCAGTACGGCGCGTTCGCGAATGTCTGTACGCTGCAGTCTGAGATGCGTTTCATCGAAGCGCGCCTGCAGGCCGAGAAAATCTTCGGATACCGGCGTACCCGGCAAATCCAGGGCAAATACCCGCGCACCGGCTTCAAGCAATGCTTCGATCCAGACGGAACCAAGCCTGCCCAGTGCGCCGGTGACAACGGCAATATCAGACTCCAGGCTGAAGAGCTTGTTCAGGAGGCGGCCAGTTGCTGCCAACGCTCTGCACCATTCAGCTTCTCGAAGGAAATATCCTCATCTTCCGCCATTGGCTGGCAGGTGACCCGACCAATGACCTTGTCCATATCATAGGGCGGCAAACCATCCCCCGGCGATTTGATCGCCAGGTCTTCGCGCCGCAGCGTGTGCCCTTCCGGCAGGTCGCGCGCGGCTACCAGCTTCTTGCCCATTTTAATGATCGGTTCGACTTCACTCTCGTAAGTACGTTTGACGCCGTCACCGATCGCCACCTTCAAACGACTCAAATCACGAACCAGCTTGCGGAATCCGCCTGGCTCAAGTGAAAAGGCATGGTCCGTACCCTTCCAGGTATGGTTAAAGGTGAAATGCTTTTCAACAATCCTCGCGCCCAGCATAAAGGCGGCGATCGCCATGGCGATACCGTTGTCGTGTGATGACAGACCAATGGTGGCATGGGGAAAACGTTCACGGAATGTTGTGATCACACGAAGATTCAGCTCCTCGAATTCTGCCGGGTAACCTGCAGTGCACTGTAGAATGCCGAGCCTGGGGTTGATTGGCATGATGGCGTCGTAGGCCCGGTTGACATCATCCATGGAGCCACCGCCGGTACTGACTATCATGGGCTTTCCAAACGCGGCAATATGGGTCAGCAGGGGTATGTTTTTCAGGTCTCCCGAGGCCACCTTGAAAGCCGGTATATCGAGCTTCGCCAGGAAATCCGCGCTGGGGATATCAAAGGCCGTCGCAATCACCGTAACGCCGATTTCCCTGGCGTAGTCCAGTAACTCACGGTATTCACTCCAGCCGAATTCCAGAAACTCACGGTGCTCACCGTAGGTTTTTCCGAAACTGTTCTCGTTCTCGTAAGGCTTGTTATAGCTCGCCTTTGTGTACAGGCTGCGGTTGTCGCGTTTCTGCAACTTCACTGCATTCGCACCACATTCCCTTGCCACACGAAACATCTCCATGGCGGTTTCCAGCTTGCCCTGATGATTATTTCCAATTTCCGCAATGACATAACACCCGCCATCATCCTGGATGTTTACGCCATCGATTGAGAGTTTCCGCATCGCTTTACTGCTCCTTCACAGCACCTGTGTTGGCGCCGGAGTATACGCATCGGCACCCGGGTTTGAATCATCCCCCGGTGTCGAGCGACATCATCCAGCGACACATCGTATGCTTTGTCGCAATACGCGCCACGATGAGGGAACGATAATTGGGCCGCCTGCTTTTCCGTAAACTGTCACCCCGTTCACGCTGGCTGCAAACTGTCGGCCAGTATGGAGAAGGCGCTTTCCTCTACCTGTTCTGGCTGATCTCGCGTCAGCTGTCCCCGGAACACGCCTCGGCATGCGGGCACAGGCTGATCCGCTGGCTGGGTCCGAAAACACACAAACACCGACAAATAAACCGCAACCTGCAACTCGCTTTCCCTGAACTGGATGACGGACAGCGTGAATCCCTGGCACTTGATATCTGGGGGAACTTCGGGGCGGTAATGGCCGAATACCCTCACCTGCGCACGATTACAGCCGGGGGCTCACCGCCTTTTGTTGACCGGGTAATCGACCGGTCGGCATGCAAAATACTGGAAAGCAGGCAGCCCGCGATCTACGTCACCGCGCATATCGGCAATTGGGAACTGGTGGGATCAACCATCACCCACCTGGGTATACCGTTCAGCGTGCTATACAGCCCGCAACCCAACCCGGTACTGGAACGCATGATCCAGCAGCAACGTAACTTGCCCGGTTATCACTTTATTTCCAAAACCAACGGGATACGCCAACTGGTACGCCACATGCGCGCCGGTCACTCGATCGGTATGTTGTCTGACCAGCGGGTGGACAGTGGGAAACCGGTGCCTTTCTTTGGCCATAACGCCTGGACAACGACCAGCCCCGCCTCGCTGGCGCTGAAACTCAACTGCCCGCTGATACCCGTGCAGATAGAACGCACGGGCAATGCCCGTTTTCGCGCAATTTTCCACCGCCCGCTCATCAACGGCAGCGAAACAGACCGGGAGAAAAATCCTGTGGAGATTACCGCTGAACTGAATCACCTGTTCGAGCACTGGATTCGCCAGCAGCCGGGGCAGTGGGCGTGCATCAAACGCCGCTGGAACACTGTCACGCCATAACCGTGACCTGGTCTAGCCGAATACCCGCCGGTAGACCGGCAGCAGTCGCTTCAGTAACGGTTCTATTCTCCTGTACAGGCCGAGGGATTCAACATCCAGCCCATCGAGAAAATTCTTTACCTCCAGTCCCAGTTCCGTATCCCCCTGCGTCACCAGCCGGCGCTGGAACACCAGGGTATCCGGGTCTTCTTCACCGCTGATCAGCGCCAGGAAGTCGTAGACGGTCCCGGCGATAGACAGATCGCAGGTTCTGCGCTGATGGCAGGCCATCAGACGGTTTCCGTCAAAGGTGAGTCCAATCGTCATGCCTGCGTCGCAGATCCTGATGGCTAGCGTGCGATTTTCCAGGAAATCCAGGTCACCGTCGCGCATTGGCTCATCAAGGGCCTTGTTGAGTACACGTGCCAGAAAGTGAGAATGTAGCGGGTCGGGCAACAGGGACAGGGGCGCCGCAAGCTGGCGGGGTAACCGGGGCGAGGTATTATTTGCGTGATCAGGCGTCATGGTTGGAATACTATAGCCATTCGCCGCAACCATCCTTTAAGCCAGATCAAGGTTTATGCAGATGAAAAAACTGAAACATGAATCCGGGTTGGTCAAGGAAGCCATTCTTGCCGGTATGAAATACGGCGAGGAACGTGGTGTCGTCGAATTCGAACCGACTGATTCAGCACACGAAAAAATAGAGTATATCTATCGCCTGCTGGTGCACGACAAACTGATACAGCCCTTGCCCGAAGACCAGGTATCGCAAAAATCCATGCGTCACCGGCTGGCGATCTGGGTGTCCAAACAGCTGCCCAAAGATCACCCGCTGCTGAAATAGCCTCCACGCCTAGGCCATACACGCCCAAGGGGCTACAAACTGCGCCGGGGAATCGCGCAATATTTTAGTGGTATTTGGCCGCATAATTCTGGCGGGCGTGGCGTCTCCACGAGAAAATTTTTGCCGGTCCGGCTATCATTGGGCCTCTTTCAAAGTGGTCTATATGATGTCATCCAGCAAGCTTCCCCTCTCCCGACACCCGACACGCGCCGTCAACATCGGCAAGGTCACGGTCGGCGGCAATGCGCCGGTTGTCGTGCAATCCATGACCAACACCGACACGGCCAGTGTCCAGGACACTGTGTCACAGGTCGCGCAGCTGGCAAAAGCCGGATCGGAGCTGGTACGCCTTACCGTCAACAGCGATGCCGCGGCTGCGGCCGTACCGGCTATCCGGGAACAACTGGATGCCATGAACCTGGATGTCCCCCTGATTGGCGATTTCCATTTCAATGGCCACAAGCTGCTGGCCGGTCACCCGGAATGCGCCAGGGCGCTGGGCAAGTACCGCATCAACCCCGGCAACGTGGGACGCGGCAAGAAACGTGACGAGCAGTTTGCCAGCATGATCGAGACGGCCTGCCGCTATGACAAGCCGGTGCGGATTGGCGTTAACTGGGGCAGCCTCGACCAGGCGCTGGTCGTGCGCCTGATGGACGAGAACAGTCGTGCGGCCCAGCCGCGCGATACGCAGGATATTATTCACGAGGCCATGGTCACGTCGGCGCTGGACAATGCCGCGCGTGCCGAGGAGCTGGGGCTTGGGCGTGAACGTATTATCCTGTCCGTCAAAATGAGTGGTGTACAGGACCTGATTGCGGTCTACCGTACCCTGGCTAAACGTTGTGACTATGCCCTGCACCTGGGGCTGACCGAAGCAGGCATGGGCGCGAAGGGCATCGTGGCCTCGACTGCGGCACTATCCGTACTGCTACAGGAAGGTATTGGCGATACGATACGCATTTCACTGACCCCTGAACCGGGTGGCAGTCGTACTGAAGAAGTGCGCGTGGCGCAGGAAATCCTGCAGTCCATGGGCTTGCGCGCCTTCACACCCAGCGTGGTCGCCTGCCCCGGCTGTGGCCGCACTTCCAGTGATTATTTCCAGAAACTTGCCCAGGACATCCAGCACTACCTGCGTGAACAGATGCCGGTGTGGCGCAGACAACACCCGGGTGTGGAAGACATGACTGTCGCTGTCATGGGCTGTGTCGTGAATGGTCCGGGCGAGAGCAAGCACGCCAATATCGGCATCAGCCTGCCCGGTACCGGTGAACGACCGGTGGCGCCGGTGTATGTGGATGGAGAAAAAACCGTTACGCTGAAAGGCGACCACATTGCCGAGGAGTTCCAGCAACTGGTCGACCGTTACGTCGCCGAGCACTACGAAAGCACATCAACAACAGGCTGATGATCGACTGAGTCAGTGCACTTCTTCCAGGGGTGAGACCCTGGCCACCCGATCCTGGTTATCGAAAATCCTGCACAGTGTCAGCAGGGCATCACGCCCCCGGTCCAGGGTACGGATCTCGCGCTCACCGAGCATCAGCCTTCCCTGCTGCTCCAGTTCCCGCAACCGGGGAAGTTCCGCTTCAAAATAGCGTGAGAATATAATGCCCCAGCGTTCTTCCAGTGCCTCGATATCAAATCGTTCATTCACCAGCAAGGCCGACATCACGCTGCGCCGCAACACGTCATCCGACTCCAGTTCGACACCACTTTCGGTGGGTATTTCTCCCAGGTTCACCAGCTGCTGGTAGTCCGCCCGTTGCAAGGCATTCCGGCTGCTGGCGTCCTCAAGGACAGAAACCGCACCCGGTCCCGCACCAATGATGTCCAGCCCCCTGATATTGGTATACCCCAGTGGTGACCAGTGTAATGGCGCGCCTGATCCCAATGAAGGGTCAGCTGCCGTGACGTACCAGTCCATCCCGAGATGATGGTAGCCCAACCCTGCCAGGATGCCCGGGCGCAGTAATGACAACGGGGTGGTCGTACTGTCCTGGCGGGGCCCTGTCACCATCAGGCGGAGGCATTCTGCGCGGGTTTGCGCCAGGAAGGTTTCGATACGCCGCACCAGCGCATCAGACACGACGGCCGGCAACATCAGGTCGACGGCCAGTGCGCGGTAACCGAGATTTCTGGCCTCGACCAGCAGGTGCCCGGCATGCCCGAATTCGGACAGCCGCTCTGCCTCGTGCTGGCGCGGTTGCGACAGGTCAACGCCAAGACGGATCTTGCTGAAACCCAGTACACGCAATAACTTCAGGCGCGCGACGGAAGGTCGGGTTTTCCCAAAGCAGGCGCACCAGCGTGCAAATGCCGCCGGGGCCAGGGTAAATGCTTGCTGGATACTGCTGGTCAGATCATACAGCGCATCGTTGCTCCAGCCGGTTGTGATCGCCGGCGCGCACACAATGCCCTCCAGCGGCCGATCCCGGTCAAACAGGGCGCCCTGGAGATGTATTTCCCGCGTAATCGCCGCATGCCAGTCAAGTTGACGCGCGCTGGTATCCCTGCCCCCCGCATGCGTGCTGTCCTGCACGACCAGCATCAGTGGCGCAGGAACCGGATCTCCATTGCTTCGGGACACCCATTCACGATAGTCAGAGGCATCGTACTCACGGGTAAACGATGAGATACCCGGGTACAGCCCGCAATAGGGCTCGAACAGCTCCGGGATACCTGTTTCGTTGCGTGATAGTTCCTTGGATTTCCCCATACGATATATCCGTCCAGTGACGGTTTTGCATGGTATTACTCCTGCAATGACACCACCTTGACGCAGATCAAAGGGAAGCGGAAGGTATGAAATCGGGATAAATGGAGCCGGTGAGAGGAGTCGAACCCCCGACAAACTGATTACAAGTCCAGCCCAACGGGCAAAATACCACCAGCAACAACACGGGGCAATAATCAAAACAGCAGCTTATCCCGCCCCTTTGCTTGCAGGTTCTTGTGGATAACTGCCATAATTTGCCGGTGAGTGCGCCACCAGTGCGCCATGAGAAGGGGTACCCCCCCCCTTCCTGCATACGCGGTAATGCTGATAGCCCGCTCTCACTTTTTACGGCCATTTTTTCTGCACATCAGTCACGGCATAAAACACGCTTGGAGCTGCGCAAATGAGCAAATTCTGGGACTTTGACGACAACGGCGTTTTCACTATCTCCGATGTCTACGGTTTCTTCCTACTACCCGGTAACTTATTTGCCAATTACATCCAGCACACCTGGATTGGAACGTTTTTTGAAATGAAACCGACAGTCTATGATAGCTGGGATATGGTGCTTACTTCATCAGCTATCTGGATTTTCATCGGTTTGTTTATCTGGTGGTTTATTGATGCTACCTGTGAAACTGTCCAAGACTGGAAAGCCGCGATAGACAAAAAATTTCATCCGAAAGATGACTAACCTGGTAAAGAAAGGCGCTGAAAAGTCTGTAATCTTAAATTTGTAATGGTAATGGGCTGACACCGAAGTTTGTGACTAGTTAAGCTGAATACTTACTTTCAAGTTCATTTAAGATACGCTGAACGCAAAGCCGGGTAATGTTTAATTCGCCAGTAACGGACTTAAGCTCATGCAACTGCTGCTCATCTACGACCTTCGTAGTATATTTTAACGCTAGGTCGATGCGATTAGACATGAGACTTAGAGCTCTATTTGTCTCTACAAGTTGCTTGGCGATAATCACAAGTGCAATGAGGATTCCAGAAAGTAGTATCAATATTAACAATGACATTAGCTTCCCCTTATAGAGATGCCTGTTCTACACAGTAAAGCAGATTGCGCCATTCATATCGACGATTACAAGTGAACACGATGAAAATAATTCAAACATTGACGTTCATTTTTATTGCGGCCCTGTTATTTTATAGGAGTTCACCTTCCGATCAGTACACCACGTTGTATTCAATAAATTGCCCTGGAGGTTTTGAACGTGCGGATTATTCTTGTGTGACGGGAAAACCTATATTTTCTACTATACGATTTCATGTCGATTTCGAAACTCAAACTGTTGTAGCCAACCATGTCAAACATCACCCAATTGTTATTGGCAATTTTAATAAAAAGACGGGGACGCTTGAACCCTTGCCTTACGGAAAACCAATATATAATAACGATGGTTACAATAGGAAATTGTACAATTGCGTGGTCTTTAATGCACGGAATTGGCAATGTAGCGAACCTTCCGAAAACGGAATATATGTAGCAAATGCAGGAAGGGTTGATTTCCATTATTCAGGTAACACACAACCACAACAAGTTGAAACATACTACGTTGATGAAGACGTGTACCGGGAACAAAAAGAGATTTCAAAAATACGTTGAAACAGCTCTTTTCTGAAACCAAACAGTTTGGCATAAGTTAGCAAGCGATAACTCCCTGACAACAAACAGCTAAGTATCTATACCCGCGTAAATAATCGGCAACTGGAAATAGCGGTTTTATTCGTCACATCCTGCCCGGAATGAGTGCAAACCCGGCCGTTCAGGTGAATACAAGACTGACAGCAGGCCGCAAGGCCACCCGGTTCAAAACAGGCGCAGTTCCGCCATATCAGCGGCGACAGTACCCCGAAATAATCCATACCTTCACTGCAAGCCCCCCAGCCGGCAAAGTACCGGCAGGCAACACACTGCACCAAGTGAGCATGGTTTGGCTTTCCAAGGCGTTCAGGCTTCGGGTTGGCAGCACCCTGCAAAAACAATTCGCACTTCCTTGAATGACGACTACCTGAGACTGTACGCTTTCTTGCCTTGCACCAATGATCCGGGCCAAGGTTCAGGCATTCGGCACAGTTTGGCAGTCCCTCTCCCTCTTTCTCTCTCATAATTCCTCAAGCATGTGTCACCAGCGCCAACCTGCGGCTGTAAACCTCCAGCAGTTCACTACGCGCAGCGGTTAATGTCACTGCGTCAGTCAGGTATGTGCCGCCACCTTCGCCGTTGTGCAGCCGGAAACGGTAGGCATGGCGCAACGGCTTAATTGTGTTTTTCTCCAACGAAACCTTTTTTTTGGGTAACGTTGGTAACGCGGGTAACGATTTTTCTAACTCATTGTTCTTATGATTGTTTTGTTTTTTTTCAAGCGTTACACATTCCCTGTTACGTTGGGTTACATGGGTTACATAATCGGGTAGCAAGTCGTCAAAGTAGTCAGTCCGCATTGTCTGATCCACATATGCTTGTGAAGTGATAACAGCGTGTCGGCCCCATATCACCAAGCCGATGAACAGACGTATGTTTGCCGTCCCTGCCAGGTTTTATCATCCCGCGTTCAACGCATAAGCGCGCAACGAATCGCGCATCGAGTCCGGTGCAAACTTCTGATCTCCAAACCTCTGGCAGCAGGAAATATTCAGCCGTTCCGTCCTGGGTCTCGCGCTTGAATCCGGCACGGTTTATCGTCGGCCTGCTCTCGTCACCGTCCAGCCGCGAGAAACGGCTGTTCCCGTGCAACTCGAAAAATTCTCTTACTTGCGCAAGTGCTGTCTTTTCTTCCTGCGAACCAGCACCGCCGCGATTGTCCAACCAAGCACGGAAACAAACGCTTGCCGCCTGCGTCGCTGCGCCACGCTCCCAACCTGTCAAATTAAGCCCCGTTGCCAACTCACCACCAGCGGCGATAAGCGCAAACCTATCGCAAACTCTGCGAGCCTGCCCGTCGGCATTGTTTGGTAACGATTCGCCTGTGAAGTCTGCTCGTAAGGAGCGCAGCCGCTCCCACAGCTTGTCGCGGTTCATATCTACCAGCGCCGCCAGAAATGCCCGCACGGGTGTTCCATAATTCGTGCGTGCAGCGTCCTTTATCGAGTCAGCCAATGCAGCACCATCAGGGTAGCCGTGCAGGACTTCAAACAATCCGTATTCTGCACCTGCATCGGCCGGAATATCAGCCAGCCGTACCTCTTGCCCGGCGCGTGCTTTCTTTCCTGCTTCGCGCATGTGCTGGGCCAGTCCGATTTCACCAGCAGACAAAAACAGCAATCTCCACGTAGATTTCGGCTTTGCCATCCCGTCACGCCTTGCCCGTTGCTTGCCTGTCCCGTTCGCGAGCATATAGGCCACGTTCCCGGCTTCGCGTGCGTCCACCTGCGCCAGTTCATCGAGACACAGCAGCGCGTCATTGTGTACCGTGGCGGTGGCTTCTAGGCCGTTGGTTGTCGCCCGCCAGCGTTGCAGGTAATCAGGCCCGCCCCATACTGAAACCGCCGCCGCCAGCGCCGTGGTTTTCCCGGTGCTACTTGCACCCTGAAAGTTAAGCCCGCCGGACTCATCGCCTGTAATATCCAGCAGCGGCGCGGCAAATGCCGCAGAGACAGCAAGCGTTAAGCGGGAATTGCCAATGCAAAAACGGCCAACACCTGCACGCCACTGCTCAAGGTTGCCAGCGGTGCGCATCGCGGCCGGTTCGTGCAGGCTTTGAAGTAACAGGCGCTCGCCATTCTCGCCCAGGGTTTCATCGGCCAACACGAAAGCGTCATCGTGCCATCCGGTTTTATTGACACAGCGCGCCCGTGCCGTGACGGGTGCGGTTTGTATGTATTCAGTGAGCCGTTGCCGCGCTTGGAGACTGGGTGCGATTTCAAGGCCCATTGATAACAGTGCCCGCCGGTACTCGCCACCATCGCCTGCCAACAGTTCTAATGGCATCGCCCAGCGGTGCGGGTGATTGTCGTTGTCGTTGAATTCAAGCAGACGGCCCCACGCGTTGCCGTCGGCGTCGCGCGTCATTGCGGTTATGTGCAGCGGTGAGCATACCCAGGCCGGTGGTAATGCCTCGCCGTTTTTGTCGGTGCCGTGGTAATAAATGCCGGTGGTGTCCAGGGTGAAGCGTTCCGGCAGTTCAGGTGCAGGCTTGCCGGGTTTCTGGATTTCCTGCCATGCCTCTGGATCAGCAAGTAACGCCGCGCCGGTTTCAGCAGTCCACGTTACGTCCGCCGCGTCGCCTTTCGTCGGCATCGGTTCCGGCAGTTTTTCAATTCGTAGCACGGTGACATTATCGGCACCAGCCGCATACGCAAGTTTTGCGATTTCATCAGCATAGGCTTTGCCCTGCTCGTCATTGTCCGGCCAGATCAGGACAGCACGGCCTTTCAGTGGCGACAGATCAGCCTTGCCCGCAGCCTTCGCGCCGTTGGGTGTTGTTGTGGTTACACAGTCAGGAAGTAAACCGGCGGCAGCTTCGGCGGCTTTTTCACCTTCACAAATTAGTACCGGTGCATCCGGCCTGTTAGTAAGGTGGTGCAGGTTGTATAGCGGACGCGGTGCCTGTATGCCTTTCCACCACCAGGCTTTGCCGTCATAGGTGTGTGGCAGTATTTGCTTGTCGTTTGGCGTGTCGAAGCGGCAAACGTAAAACAGCGGCCTGCCTTGTACGTCGTGATACGTCCACGTTATAGAAGGTTCTCCATGCGCCGGGTGTTTGAATGTCGGCGGTGGTGCGGTTTCGGGTATTGGCGTTACCCTTGTAACCCTCGTGTTACACTTTTGGATAACGCTTTCAGTATCATGTAACTTACTGTTTTTTATCTGTGTTTTATTATCCGTTACCCTTGTTACCCTTGTTACCCTTTTTTTTGAATGTAACCCGAGAAAATCAGCTAATCGGCTTTCAGCTTCGGACTGTTGGCAATTATCCAGATATGCAACCAGCGAAACAAAATCGCCGCCCGCATCGTCGGTGGCGAAGTCGGCCCACGCCCCGGTGGTGGTGTTGATTCTGAAACTGCCTGAGTTGTTATCCGTGCGCGTCGGGTTAATCGCGGTGTACTCCGGCCCGTTGTATTTCCCGCCCGGTAGCCACTGGCGCAATACCATGTCAGCGGCAGCCAAAGCAGCGGCGGCGGTTCTCTCAAAGTCGCGGGAATGTACAGAATTCATAAATCCCCCCGAATTGCTCGTATCGCCCGCATGGCCTGTTGCACTGCATTAAAGTGAATACGCCAGCGGTAGCAGGCAGGGCACAACGGGTAACAAGTATGAGTACCGCAGTTTTTACAGTTGTTGCGTGAGGGCGTAGAATTCAGCTTGTTGAGAGCGTTTTGAAATTCTTTGCCAGCCCCGTCTTCGTGCGGGGCTTTTCTCACTTCGCACCCCCTGTCAGCCAGTCGAAGAAGCGTTCCTCATTGATTAATATCCGGCGTCCGTTTCTGACAATAACGCCACAGCTTTCCATGCCGTTTTGCTTGCCGTTAAAGATTCTGAAACGCAACCCGCCAATGGGGAAAGCCGGGTGCTTTTGGGAAAATTGCTTAACGGTTAAAAATGTTGGTATAGCCATATTTTGCCCTCGTTGACAATTCAACATGAACGCAAGCAGCGAATTGCTGTTTGCCGTCAGGGCTTAGTTTCGGGGATAGAACCCGTGTTGAGAAAGGGAGGAAACTTACGTTATTTCGTTGAAGTTTTAGGGATTCTCTTCAATGATTGTTCAATTAATTTTCCAAGCTGTGCATTCTGTCTTGGGCAATCAATAGCTGTTAAAAAAGAGTCAACAAAACCAAAGAACTTACCTCCATAACTCAGGTCAGGCGTATCGGAAATTTTTGTTAGACGATCATCTCGGCCAGTCCCATCTTTAAAAATCGCATGAAGGTCAAGAATTAGCTTCCTATCCAATATGTTTAATGGCCTTCCCCCCTTCGCAGTTCTCCGCGTAAGTTCAGACAGTGCTTTTACACTCGCATTTCTCCAATTATTGACTTGATACTCTAGTTCAGGGCGGCTCAGTGGACGTTCACCGCCTCGAATAGACGGGTCGTTTTGAGCAAGCAAGTGAATATCAATGTCACATTCTTCCTGCAAGCCAAGCTTCCCCAAGACATCAAGAAGCGCATTAGCATGTTTCTCCAACGCTTTAAGCAAACTCTTTTGCTCACCAACCGCAGCTTCGGGCATATTCCGATACGCTAGATAATCACATGCACATTGATCTAACCTTTTACGTAAAGGAAAAGACGCTTTAAATCCAAACTTGGTTTTAAGTTCCTTAGTTTGTTTATATTTGAATGACAGGACAACGCCCGTGCCGCAAATATCCGAATGATCGGGAAGCGGCTTCTTTTCCCTATTTTTCCTTTTCGCTTCCTTCATCAGCCGAATATCCGCGCATTCATACGCGCCACCACGCCCGCTGTATGGACTTCACTCAGGTGGCTGTACCGTTTCACCATCTGCAAGGTTTTATGTCCCAGCACTTCGGCTATTTCGGCTATGCTTGCGCCGTTCATGGCAAGGTAGGAAGCCGCACTGTGCCGAAGATCATGAAACCGGAAGTCTTCAATGCCTGCCGCCTTCAATGCCACTTCCCAAGGGGCGCGAAGATCCACAGGCTTGTACTGGTTCTTGCCGTTCTTGTCTTTGCTTGGCTTACCGGGGAAAAGCAGGGGGGTATCCAGTCGCCTTACCTTGGCGTGTTCTTTCAGCAGTTCCAGTGCCTTCCCGGCTACCGGAACCACCCGCAGTTCGCCATTCTTTGTTTCGTGCAACGTGATACGGCACTGATTCAGGTCTACGTTATCCCAAGTCAGGCCCATGATTTCACCCTGCCGCATTCCGGTAGACAGGGCCAGCACCACCACAGGGTATAGGTAAGAGTTCTTGGAGGCTTCGCAGGCTTTTAGTAAGCGGGTACGCTCTCCTTCAATAACAGTGCCGTCCGGCGCTGTAGTGTCGTCTGACAGGAAACGTACACGGCCCCGTGGTTCCTTGGGCTTCTTCACCTTGCGCATGGGAGAATCGTCCAGCCAGCCCCATTCATTGACGGCTGTAGTAAACGCGTGAGACAGGGCGGCAAGGTAACGGTTTACCGTCGCAGGACTGCGCAGCTTTTTCGTTTTGGTGGACGTCTGCGTTAGCAGCTTGTCCCGACATTCAACAATCTTCGCCGGGGTTATATCCGCCAGGGTGTAGTCACCGATTTCATCCTTGAACCATTCAAGCTGCTGTTTCTGGCTCACTGCCTTGGGCTTTGTCGGCAATACGTCCCTGATATAGCGGTCTATCAGTTCACCGAAGGTGTGTTTGTTGGCTTCCGCTGTCTTGAAATAGCGGTTTTCCTTAATGGCCGCTTCGGTGTTCTTCCCCCACTGCCGCGCATCTGTCAGCCGGGAGAATGTCGCACGTTGTGGCGGGAAGCCCTTTAACCGCACATCCACGCGGTAGGATAGCGAACCGTCCTTATTGGTTCGCTTGCGTATGGAAGCCATTACACGGCCCCCGTAGAATCACTGTTAGCCATTGCCGAACCTCCTGAACAGGTTGGTGGTGGTCAGGGCCGCAAGGGTGTTAGCGCACCCTGCTGGCCTGTCTTTTTCACTCAGGAAAAAACACTACAACAATCCACGGAAATAAGCAACTGTAGATATACAGTCAGATGTTGATTAACCTCAACACATTGTTATTAATATGATTAACCAGTGCGCCTCGATGCTATGGCGCACTTATGGCGCAACTAACGCATAAAATCGCACCTGCGGGATATTGCCAGGCTTGGGGTTTTGGCTGATTTAGCGTGATTTTATTCAGCCGAAAGGCCGGGGAAGTAGAATAGAGCTAGACGAATTCAGGCGTTGAAAATGTGCGCCTTTATGGTGGTTTGTTGCTATGAAGTGCGCCGCCAGTGCGCCATTTCAGGCCGTCTAGCGGGTAGAGTCTTCGTAAGTCATTGATAAATGGAGCCGGTGAGAGGAGTCGAACCCCCGACAAACTGATTACAAGTCAGTTGCTCTACCAACTGAGCTACACCGGCGCTATAGAACAGCCCCAAACGGGACGGGTATTGTATTCGAGCGGCCGAAACGGCGCAAACTATTCACAACTGACCTGCTGAACCTGGATGTCCTGATCATCCGCCATCACCTGTTGCCAGTCTTCAGCACCCATCGGGGTATGCTTATCGCCCTCGATATCGATCCAGTACACCTTGCGTGTTCTGTAACGCGCCTGGATGAGCGCGTCATAGTCCAGGCGGCGAACCTTGTTCTGGCGAATACGCGCCTTGCCCTTGCTGGAAAAAATGCCGAGCGATATACGGTTACGCTTGCCGACATAATAATCGTTCATACCGGCTGATTTGAGCGTACTGACGACCTCGGCCGCCTTCTCTGCAGACATCGCGGGCAGGTAGACCTGGTAACCGGACGGCAGCTGGATTTTACCCTCTCTCAAGGTAGCCACATGCCCCTGCCGCGACAGCCGGGCGAGCAAATCGGAAGGTTCTTTGCGCGCATCGATTGGTCCGATCGTCCAGCAAGCAGGTGGAGCTTCAACGTCAGCAGGCTGTGTAACGCTGTCAGCTGTCGGTGAGATCGTTTCCGCTTGCGGGGCGGGTTCCGGCTTAACAGGCGAGGCAGATTCTGCCGCCTGTCTGGCCGCTTCACTGGCTGTTGAAATTCCCCGGTTACGCTCCGACAACAGCACGAGGGGTTTGACCCCGGACGGCAAGGGCGCCAATTGCCGGGGCGGGGGTGTGTCGGCAGGTTGTACCTGGTTCCAGGCGAAGTATGCCAGGTTCAGGCCAAGCAGAAGATAAACCAGGTATTTCATGCCCTTGCCTCCTCTGCAAACACCGCGAGCCCCTTGAGAACAAGTTCCGGGTCGTATGTCGGTTGGCTCTGAAGCAATGGCATCAGGCGTTCCGCATCCCCGCCCGTGAGCAAAACCGGGGTTCCGGCGCCCAGTTCGCCACGCAGATCTTCGCTGACCCGGTCAAGCAGGGATACCGCCGCATACACGCTGCCGCCAAGTACAGCTGACTCGGTACTGCTGGCCAGCAGTGCAATCTCTCCCGAATCACCCGCCTGCAGACTGACATCTGCGGCGCCTTCCGTTAGCGAGGAAATCATAAGATCCACGCCGGGCGTGATCAGACCACCCAGGTGGCGACCGTCGGCAGACAAGGCATCGATGGTAATGGCTGTGCCACAACTGAGGATAATCGCGGCGCCCCGACAACGCGCGCGGGCCGCGATCAATGCTGCCCAGCGGTCATTCCCCAGCCGCTCCGGCTTCGCGTAGGCATTGCTCACCCCGCACTGTTCAGCCTGGCTATGCAGGAATTCCGGCAGGATCTTCCAGCGTCGCTTTACCCAGGTTCGTACAGATTTTTCGAACTCGGCGCCCGCAACGTTGGACACAATGACCCGCTCCGGTGCCTCGAGCTCTTTCCACGCCGGCCGGGCAATATCCTTGAAGGCCTTGTTACCGCGTAGCAAGGGTGTCCCGCTGTTCCAGTCCTCACCGTTTTGCAACGCCCACTTGATACGGGTATTGCCGATATCAATCAGTAAGTTCATCCCGCCAGCCGCACACTGACTTCGCCGGCATGGAAAGCGCGCAGCTCACCCGCCTGTTCGATGAGCAGGGCGCCACGGGCATCGATGCCCCTTGCCACACCACTCACGTCCGCCTGCTGACCGGTGTGCAGCTCGACGGGCAGACCCGCCGTGATATCGTGGCGCCGCCACTCTTCAGCAAAGGCCGGGAGTCCCTGTCGGGAAAAGGTATCCATCACTATCACCAGATTTTCCAAAAGCTTACCTGCCAGTTTGTTCCGTTGTTGTTCAAGGCCACTGGCCCTGAGATCCGCCCAGGGCTGGTCGATTTTTCCGCCGGCGTTGTCCGGCATATGCAAATTGATGCCGACACCGATAATGACCTGGTAGTTGCCACTGCCCTCACCGGAAAGATCCAGCAGGATACCCGCCAATTTGCGCTGGTGAAAGAAAATATCGTTCGGCCATTTCAGACCAAGGCCGTTTATACCCAGCCCGGTTAATGTCCGGTGGACTGAGATCGCCACGGCAAGGCTCAGCCCGCCCGACTGGAGCACACCTTCATCGAGTATGAACGCCAGCGACAGGTACAGGTTTGCGCCATAGGGTGACACCCAGTGACGTCCACGGCGCCCCCGCCCGGCGCGTTGCCACTCTGCGAGGCAGACATGGATACCCTGGCGGATCGTGGTCGTTTGCCGGCGTTTCAGAAATTCGCTGGTCGAATCCACTTCGCGCAGCACCTCGAGTGATTCAATTCGCGGCTTTATCGCCGCGTTGATATGCCGGTGAATCGCGTCTGCATCCAGCGGCTCAAACGGTGTCGTCAGGCGATAGCCACGACCACGCACCGCATGGATATCCAGTCCGACCTCATCGAGCTTGCGCACCTGTTTCCACACCGCTGCCCGGCTGACGCCGAGTTGCTTCGCCAGGCCTTCACCGGAGTGGAAACGGCCATCGGCAAGCGTCTCGATCAATCGATAACATATTGACATTACATAAGTTTAACACAGGACAGGGATGCCTCCACAAGAAACAGGGTGCAGGGAAAATGCACCGGAATTCAATGTTGGGATAGCTCCGCCGATAGCGGGAACAGGTTCAAGCCTGACAACGACAACCCAAGCCGAGAACACGGAAATAGCCATGAATGCACGACAAAAGGCAGCTCAATCCAGCCTGATCAACTCGCCGGATTTCATCCCGGCGCTGCCATTGTACAAGCGCGCACCACGCGAGGACGAGGATGGACGTCCACTTTCGGACTTTATGATGATTATCCCCAAACTGCGTGAACGCCCTGATCACCTGGTCAGGGAAACAGTAACCCGGATCGAGCGTGTCCTGAACCGCTTTACGCACGCCGTGGTGTTTGCGGATCTTAACCTGAAGCTAAACGTCCTCTGGGTCATCGTGCGACCTGAAGCCAAGGTCTCCTGGCGACTGCCGGCTGCCATCAATAACGCTGTGCCTGAAGCCTTGCTGGTCGCGCAACCTGCCTTCTGAGGCTAGCTGTTCAGCGCGGATTCCACTTCGGCAAACGTTCGCGCAATACCGATTGTCTCGATCACCCGATCAAGCTGCTTTTCAATCTGGCTGGCTGAAAAGATGCCGCGAATGGCCGGCTTGCCGGTATGCGGATCCTGGTCCACCACCAAAGCGTGCCGCCGCCCCACTTGCTCCAGCATCGATACGACATCCGCAACACTGGCCTGCATGACGTCCGACAGATCAGTTACTTCGAGTTCACTGTGCGGCGTCATGATATCGCGCACCATGATTTCTTCATGGCGCAAACTCAGCGCCTCACGAAACTTGATCGGTTTTTCACCCTGTATATCCATTGAGGTAATCACCCCGAGCACACGCTTGTCGGAATTCACCACGAGCAGCAGGCGAACACCGGAAGATTTCATGCGCTGCAGGGCCCAGTCGATCGACATATTCGGCTCAATCGTGATCGCAATCTGCTGACGCAAATCCGTCATGACCAGGATCGCCGGTGAGTCCATGCCCACACGTGACGCAAGCTCCTGACTTGGCTCGAAATAGCCTATTGAAGAGGATACCGGGTGAAGCTTCAGTTCACTGGATTCCGCCATTGTCCCAATCCCGTCCGACCGTTATAGATTAACGTATAGACCAGCGGGGTCGATCCTTCAACATATCCACCCGGGAATAAATCCCGGACAAAAAAATACCCGGCCACAAGTGACCGGGTATTTTGGTATTAAAGCCTGGCAGTGTCCTACTTTCACATGGGAACCCCCACACTATCATCGGCGCAGAGCGGTTTCACTTCCGAGTTCGGGATGGGATCGGGTGGTTCACACTCGCTATGGCCGCCAGGCAAACTGGTTGCCACAAAGGGGACAGATTTATTTCTCCTCTGTCTTCATCATACTGGACAGAAGAGAAATAAATCTGTCCCCTTTGAGGCGAATAAGGAAAGTTGTTAAGGATTGGTATGTTGCGCTTGAATCAACACCCAGATCGTTTGGGTGTTATATGGTCAAGCCTCACGGGCAATTAGTACTGGTTAGCTTCATGCATTACTGCACTTCCACACCCAGCCTATCAACGTCGTAGTCTTCGACGACCCTTCAGG
>JALWRY010000497.1 GCA_027080445.1 Thiohalobacter sp.
CCGACATAACCAATGAGTATCTCGACAAACGATACCGGTGCAGACATGACTTCATAGATGGTGCCGGTAAACTTGGGGAAGAAAATCCCGAACGAGGCATTGGTCATACTGTGCGTGAGCAATGCCAGCATGATCAGTCCGGGGACGATAAATGACCCGTAGGGCACGCCATCGACCTGCTGGATACGCGACCCGATCGCCGAGCCGAACACCACGAAGTAGAGAGACGTGGATAACACTGGTGAAACAAAACTTTGCAGCAGGGTATCCCAGGCGCGCAGCATTTCATACTTGTAGATGACCCTGACCGCCTGCACATTCATGACTGTGCCCTCACCAGGCTGACAAAGATTTCTTCCAGGCTGCTTTGTGTGGTTTGCAGGTCCTTCAGTTGCAGGCCCGCCTTGTTGATTTCCTGTAGCAAGCTGTTGATGCCTGTATCTTTATTGAGTGGATCGTAGGTATAGATAAGTCGATCTCCTGAGGGCGACAACTCCAGTCCACGGTGAGCCAGCTGCTCGGGTACACCGCGAAGTGGCGTATCAAGCTCAATGATCAGTTGCCGTTTTCCCAGTTTATGCATCAGTGCCAGCTTGTCCTCGACCACCAGCAACTCGCCGTTGCTGATCACACCCACACGGTCAGCGATCGCCTCGGCTTCCTCGATATAGTGGGTGGTCAGGATAATTGTTACGTCCGATTCACGCAGGCGCTCTACCAGTGCCCACATATCCTTGCGTAATTCGACATCCACGCCCGCGGTAGGCTCGTCCAGGAACAGCACAGACGGCTCATGCGAGAGCGCCTTGCCGATCAACACCCGCCGTTTCATGCCACCCGACAGTGACATCAGGGTGTTGTCTTTCTTGTCCCACAGGGATAAATCCTTCAGAAGTTGTTCCAGGTAGGCCGGATCCGGTTTACAACCAAACAGGCCACGACTGAAACACAGGGTATTCCATACGGTATCGAAGGCGCCCAGTGTCAGTTCCTGTGGCACCAGGCCAATCATCCGGCGCGTCACCCGGTAAGCCGTCCTGATATCATGACCGGCAACAGTGACCGAGCCCTCACTGGCATTCACAATGCCGCAGATAATCGATATCAGCGTGGTTTTTCCCGCGCCGTTGGGACCGAGCAAGGCCAGTATCTCGCCACAGGCAATATCCAGGCTAACATGCTTCAACGCCCGGTGGCCGTCGGCATAGGTCTTGGAGAGATTCGAGATGGAAACTACAGCTTGCATGCAAATCCTACAGGCATGTCTTTGTATTGTCCGGGGACACCATTTCGTCAAGCAGGGCATCAAGGCACTTGACGCGCAGGTTCCAGTCGTTGTCTTCGGCAACCCTGCGGCGTGAATGCCTGTCACCCACCCCGCCATCGTTTATGGCTTCGGCCAGCGCCTGCTCCCAGTCATCAACACTGCCGGCAATGCGCAGCACGTTCGTAAAATCATGCAGCACACGCAGGTCAGCCCCTACGACAGGCTTGCCTGCCGCCAGATATTCGTGCAGTTTCAGGGGATAAGATGCCACTGTCCAGAGACCCTCGTTCACCCGTGAACAAATCATATTGACATCGTTAGCCGCAACATAGCGCGGCAATTCCTTTCGAGGACGGCTACCGAGAAAGTGTATATTACTGCGCCGCTCACATTGCGACAGCGCCTGGCGGGTTTCACTATCGAAAGACTGTCTGCCGCCAACGAATACAAACTGCCAATCCGGCCGACGCACCGACAGTTCCAGCAACAGGGGAAAATCCACCTTGCGATTGAGATTCCCCACATAACCGATACGCGGATGGGGAATCCGGCCGATATCATCCGGCTCCCGCACACTGGCATCAGCCGCTTCAATGTATGCCCGCGTATCCGCACCGTTCGGCAGAACATGTACCTTGCCCTTACACCACGGCTGAAGCCCTTCAGCAATACTTTCCGAGGAACCCAGAACCAGGTCCGCCAGACGTGTCAGTCGCTGTTCCTGAGCGGCTTGTCGGGAATCCCAATCCGGTGTCATGGCAAACAGGTCATAGGCGTGATACACCACGTAGTCAGCATTTATCAGGGGTAAATACTCGACAAAACGGGGATGAAACAGGTAGGCCACCAGGGGACCGTCTCCCGACAGCTGTCGTAACCAGCGACGTACGCCCCGACGCATGATCCAACGGTCCCACAGGCCCATACGTGGCCAGCGCCAAAGCCTGCGCGGCGGAAAATCCACAGTGACATGATGACAGTCCTCGAAACGTCCTGTCGGGGTACTCTGTAACCAGTCTTCTCCCTGCCGATCCCAACGAAACCACAGGCCCGTGCTGTACAACACCCGGTGTGTCCTGCCAAGGCGCGATAGCAGGTGTTGCCGGTTCATCCAGGGACCGTCCCAGTCATTGGGCGCCAGCGCCAAAATCCGTAATGCAGCGGATGCAGACGGGTTTGTGATCGAGACAGGCGATTCCATACAGGCGCTACAGGTGTGCCTTGATCCGGTCGGCTACCCGGAAAGCATTGGCGTAGATCGTCCAGGTATAGGGCACGCTGCCCCCGGTTGGCATAAAACTGCCGTCGGTGACATAAAGATTATCCACATCGTGGGCCCGGCAGTCGGCATCCAGCACCGAGGTTTCGGGATCATGCCCGAAACGACAGCCACCGGCGACAAGATTGGTGGGCGGCGCGCCACTGATACTGTACCTGACATTTTTTGCACCCATCGCTTCCATCACCTGCACGGCATGCGTATTGATATACCGGCCGACTTTCAGATCGTGCTCGTGGTAGCCAATGCGTACTTTGGCAACAGGCGTGTTCCACTTGTCGCGGACCTTGGTATCCAGGCTGACAAAACAGTTATCGGTGGGCAGCCAGTCGCAGAAGATTTCATAGCGTAAATACTGCGCCCCGGTAAACAGGGACTTCAATCGCTGCTGTAACGGGCGGCCCCATACCAGCTTGTCGTCATCATCCCATTTTTCACCTTCCGCCTTGCTGATCGGGTTGGGGTGCCGTAACAGGAAGTCCACAGTCCCACCCTTGGCGCGTCCGCCGAGCGCCTTGTCGTCAATAAAATACCAGTCCTGCAATCCCCGGTTTACAAACGGGCCGCGGGTCTTCAGCGCATTGGCCGCTTCATCGCTCATCCGGGCATACACAAAGTCGCCGGTACCCGCGCCGCCCGCCGAAAACAACAGGTTCCTGCCGACCTGGCCATAGCGGTTGGCCAGCCCGTCGGCATGCCGGGGGCCCGTTGAGCCAAGCAACAGACGGCTGGTTTCAATCGCCTGACAGGCCACCACAAAAATTTTTGCGCTGACCCTTTTTACCTGGTTATCTGCATCGAAATACTCGGCTGTGCTCACGTTGCCCTTCGCATCGCTGACCAGCTTGTACACTTTGGCGTGCGGGCGGATTTCACAACGGCCGGTAGCAACCGCCCGGTTGAGCAGGGCCGCCCGCGCACTGCCCTTGGCGCCGGACGAACACCCGTAGCTGCCACAATAGCCGGAGTATTCACAACTTCGCCGCTGGTCCTTTGCCCTGGACAATACGGCGCGCGGTGTGGGTAGCGGGTGGTAACCCAGTGACCGGCATGCCGCGTCGATCTTCCGGGATATCGGATGTTCACGCGTCGGGGGATAGGGGAAATTTGCGGTGGAACGCGGCTCGGCCAGGGGGTGATCGACAAACCGTCCCGAGATACCCACTTCGGTTTCCACGCGCGTGTAGTAGGGTTCCAGTGCCTCGTAGCTGATCGGCCAGTCTGCCACGTTGGCGCCTTCAATCGGACCGAACTCCGACAACAAACGGAAGTCCTCCGGCTTCAGCCGGTAAAAAAATCCGCTCATGAAATTGGACGAACCCCCGACGCAGTTACCGTTCCAGAAGTCCCAGCCCGAGTCCGAGGTCGCCTCCCCGACCCAGTCCCCGTCGCTGTCGAGGTCTTCGATGACGTGCTGTTCGTCGCTCAGTTTCGGCGTGTACACGCTGCGCCGGCAACAGGCCAGTTCATCCTTGTAGAAATCCTTCTCCGTGAACCATGGCCCCTTTTCCAGCACCAGCACCGAATGGCCGGCCTGCGCCAGCGTCAACGCAACCGGGCCGCCACCGGCGCCGCTACCAACCACACACACATCATAGTCGTGGTCCACGGGCATCAGGCCTTGTGCGAGTGGCGCACCGGCGCCGCCAGCCGGTACCAGGTCTTGTCCGCGGGCGGGGTCGGGAAACCCGGCTGGTGCGCCAGCCACTTCCAGCCAATGCCGTTCGGGTTACCCCCGTATACCGGGTCCGCCAGCAACGCCTCCAGGAGATAGCTCAGCAACAGGGACAACCAGTTATTACCCGCCCGGCTTTGTTCTATCTGTCGCAACAGGGCCTCCCGCTGCGCGGTATCCAGCTTGATAAAGGGCTGCCGGTGTCTTTTCTGCGCCAGGTCATTCAGCCAGCCCACCCCGTTGACGATAAATTCCCGGTCATCGCCATCGGCGTCGGGATTTTCGAGGGTATTGTGCAGGTAAACCACGGCATGGATGTCACTGGCGCCGGGCGCATCCTGTGCAGGGGGAAGCAGGTGCTCCTGGACTTCAGCAAGCGTCCTCCAGGGGTCGGCCTTCAACCAGTCCGGCACGGCACCGGGCTTTCCCGCCTCAAACCGCCAGCGGGCAAGCGCCAAACGTGGGCAGGCCGCAGCCAGCGCACCCAGCAGGGCCAGCCGTTCCATGAAAGTTCTGCGGGTAATCCCTTTGTCCTGGCAGTCCATTTCGAAGCCTCAACGCACCAGCGTGTGAATGCGTACAAGACTATCACTGAAAACCACGACGGGACAGGACAACGTGGCGCCGTCGGGGCCCGCCCGTCCCTGGCAGGCCCGGGCCTGACTAACTTTCCTGTACCTCGATCCGACGCACCCGCGCCGACTCGGCAATCGGTAAGCGCACGGTCAGCACACCACGCCGGTAGCGGGCGTTCACGCCCGAAGCCTCGACACTTCGCGGCAGCGGAATGGTTCGCTCAAAATTACCATAGGCGCATTCCATCACATGGTACTGGCCGCGCTTCTGCTCGCGCTCCATGCGCTTCTCGCCCCGTACCGTCAGCACGTCGTTTACCACACTGATATCGAAATCCCCCGGCTCCAGACCGGGCGCTTCAAGTCGAACAACAATCTCGTCATCACGTTCCTCGACTTCCGCAGCAACGACCCCCCACTTCAGCGCCCGCTGCATAATATTGTCTTCAACACTTCCCACTTCATCCGCACGCAAGCGCAGGGGATGAAAACGCGTAATCGCCTGTGACGCGCTCTGACGCAACTGGCGCCAGCCTTCGGCCAGCGTCTCCCAGGCGCGATCCAGACCCTGTCCAAGATATGCCAGTTTACTCATGGTGTTACCTCCTGAACGATGTCACTCTCCTACGCCACCTTGAGTGGGGATTGATGACTGGAATTTCAACAGTGAAACACCGGGAAGCATCAGTTAAGCTCAGTGTCTTTCCAGTATTTGGCGCCCTTGATTGTCGCCTGAAGCGCCAGTCCGCTCTCTGTCAACTGCTAGATGGTCACACCGTTTAACAGAACCTCCCCACCGACTGCAGCGGAATACCGGCCGGTATTCCGCCACGCACAAATTCCTTGCCCCGCCTGAATTTATCCGCTATCTTGTATGCAAGCTCCAGCCCAAACACTACATGTAGTATTTGGGCAACAGGGAACCCGGTGAGAATCCGGGACTGTCGCGCAGCGGTAAGGGGGAATTGATCCACACCCCCAAGTCCGAATACCTGGGAGCCGGGAATCCGTCTGGATTCCGTAACCCGGGTCTCGCGTCAAGATCGCCGGGTGGAAAGCGGTGTTCCCGGCAGCCATCACTGCCCTTCCGTTCCCCACTCCGCCTGCGCCGTCCCGGTCACCACAAAAAAACAGGACGAGGAGCGCAGATGCACACAGAAATCCAGGGCGACACGCCGCCAACCCCTTCCGTCAACCCGGTCATTGCAGACAGCGCACTGCCAGAAACCACACAGTACGCCGAGGCCTACAAAGTGATCCGCCGCAACGGCAAAATTACCCGTTTCGATGCCTCCAAAATTACCGTGGCGCTGACCAAGGCTTTTCTTGCTGTAGAAGGTGGACATGCCGCTGCTTCCACCCGCATCCACGAGACCGTGGCACGCCTCACCCGCGGTGTGGAAGAAGCCCTGTTCCGCCGCTCGCCGGATGGCGGCGTGGTGCATATCGAAGACATCCAGGACCAGGTGGAGCTGGAGCTGATGCGTAGCGGCGAACACAAGATCGCACGCGCCTATGTGTTGTACCGGGAGCAGCAGGCTGCCCGGCGCGCGAAAAAACACCTCGAAACGCCTGAACAGGATACCCGGCCCCTGCTGCACGTTGCGACCGCCGGGGGGGTAAGACGCCCCCTCGATATTGCAGCCTTGAAAGCCCGCCTGGACGAAGCCTGCACAGCGCTGGAGGATGTCGATGCGCGGCGCCTGTTGGATGAAAGCCTGCGCAGCCTGTTCGACGGCATCAGTGAAAAAGATCTGGGCGCCGCACTGGTGATGTGTGCACGCACCCTGATCGACAGCGATCCCAACTATTCGTATGTGGCCGCCCGCCTGCTACTGGACAATATACGTCATGAAGCCATGGCCCTGCTGGAACTGGATGTGCCTCACAGCAGTCACGCTGACATGGCCCGGTACTACCCGCAGTATTTTTCCGCCTATATCCATCGCGCTGCCGAACTTGAACTGCTGGATCGTGAACTGACGCTGTTCGATCTCGACCTGTTGGGTGCGGCCCTGCAGGCGGACCGCGATCGTCAGTTTGACTACCTTGGCCTGCAAACCCTGTATGACCGCTATTTCATCCACAACAGTGACGGCGTTCGCTTTGAACTGCCACAGGCATTCTTTATGCGCGTCGCCATGGGTCTGGCCATCAATGAAGTCGACCGCGAAGCGCGCGCCATTGAGTTTTATAACCTGCTGTCAAGCTTCGCCTTCATGAGTTCCACGCCGACGCTGTTCAATGCCGGCACACGGCGCCCACAACTGTCGTCCTGCTACCTGACCACGGTACCGGACAAGCTGGACGGTATTTATAGCGCCATCCGTGACAATGCGTTGTTATCCAAGTTTGCCGGCGGTCTGGGCAACGACTGGACCCGGGTGCGCGGGCTGGGCGCGCACATCAAGGGCACCAACGGCAAAAGTCAGGGCGTGGTGCCATTTCTCAAGGTCGCCAGTGATACCGCGGTAGCCGTGAATCAGTGCTTTGCCGGCGACACACTGTTGTATACCGCCGAAGGCGCCAGGACGATCCAGGAGGTACAGCCTGGTGACCTGGTACTGGGGCAGCGTGGCGAGTATCGCACTGTCACCAAACACTTAACCTATTCACAACAAGGCGACCCCATGGTGGAAATCGATGTTAAACATTCCATCAGGACGCTGAAAGTCACGGACCAGCACCCCCTGTGGGCCATTACCGGCATACCGATGGAGCAATCCAGGCACCGCAGTCTCGACTGGCTGGAAAAAGGCAAGGTCATACCACGCTGGGTTGATGCGGGCAAACTGAAACGCGGGGATTATGTCGCCCAGGTGATTCCACAGGAGATCATGCCTGTCGAAGACTTCGATGAGGACGACGCCCGTCTGTACGGCATCCTTCTGGGTGACGGGCATTGTGCAAAAAATGGGCTGGAATGGGGTGTCTCGGGTAATCCTGACAAAGATGCGCATCTTGACTTTGTGCGTAATTACCTGGAGGCCCGTGGCATCCATTACTGGATCAAGAATGAACGCAAGCATTACCTGCAAATCAGCTGGTCCGCCGGCTGCAGGGTTGCGCGTAATGCGACGACAGGAAGACTCGAGCGCGGCAGCGAACCGGGATTCCTGTTCAGCCGCGATGCCCTCTATAATAATGCCGGTCTCAAACGAATCCACCCGAAATATGTGCATCTCCCCCACCAACAGGCACTCGCACTGATCCAGGGTCTGATCGAGACCGATGGCGGCATCAGCCGTGGCAAGGAAATCTATTTCACCAACACCTCTCACCCACTCGTAGAAGGTCTGCGCTATCAATTACTGCGACTGGGCGTACCCACTGCGGGGCAATACCGTGAACGTGAACAGAATCACCAGGGACAACGGGCTGATGGCACGCCTATCAGGTTTCAGGGGACCTGCAAGAGCTATGACCTGCGCATTCCCGCCGTCCCTGCAATTGCCGAGCGAGTCGGCTGTCGCCCACTGGGGAAACAGAACTGGCTGGTGTGGAGAAACTGGGTGTTCAGTCGTGTACGCAGCATCAAACAGATCCAGCCCGAAACATTCGTTCATGATTTGAAGATAGAAGGTGACCCCTCGTACATGACTACGTCAGTACTTGCTCATAATGGTGGTAAAAGAAAGGGCGCGGTGTGCGCCTACCTGGAAACCTGGCACATCGACATCGAGGAATTCCTGGAACTGCGCAAGAACACTGGCGACGAACGCCGCCGCACCCATGATATGAACAGCGCCAACTGGGTACCGGACCTGTTCATGGAACGCGTTCTGGAAGACAGCGACTGGACCCTGTTCTCACCCGAGGAAGTCCCTGAACTGCACGACCTTACCGGCCAGGCGTTCCGGGAGAAATACCTGGAATACGAAGCAAAAGCGGCACGTGGCGAACTGGCTATTTGCAAGTCGGTAAAAGCCGTCAAGTTGTGGCGCAAGATGCTCGGCATGCTGTTCGAAACCGGTCACCCGTGGATGACCTTCAAGGACGCCTGCAACCTGCGCTACACCAACCAGCACGTCGGCGTGGTCCACAGCTCCAACCTGTGCACGGAAATCACCCTGCACACCAATGACCAGGAAATTGCTGTATGCAACCTCGGCTCCGTCAACCTGGCCGCGCATGTGGATGAGGATGGACTGGACATGGCACGGCTGGAAAGCACCATCAGCACCGCCATGCGTATGCTCGACAATGTCATCGACTATAACTACTACTCGGTGCCGCAAGCGCGCAATTCCAACCTGCGCCACCGACCGGTGGGACTCGGCATCATGGGTTTTCATGATGCCCTGTATAAACAGGATATCCCCTACGCGTCGGAACAGGCTGTGGAGTTTGCCGACCGTTCCATGGAAGCGGTCAGCTGGTTTGCCATCAAGGCATCGACCGATCTTGCCGAAGCGCGCGGGTGTTACCCGACCTTTGAGGGTTCCCTGTGGAGCCGGGGCATATTGCCCATCGATTCACTGGCGCTGCTGGAACAGGGGCGCAACGGGAACCTGGAGGTAGACCGTTCCACACACCTCGACTGGGACAGCCTGCGCGAACGCGTCGTGACAGTGGGTATGCGTAACTCAAACACTATGGCAATAGCCCCCACCGCGACCATTTCCAATATCTGTGGTGTATCGCAGTCCATCGAGCCGACTTACCAGAACCTGTACGTCAAATCGAACCTGTCCGGTGAGTTCACCGTCATTAATCCCTACCTGGTGCGTGACCTGAAGGCACACAAGCTCTGGGATGAGGTCATGGTCAATGACCTCAAGTACTACGACGGCTGCCTGGCGCCCATCGACCGCGTGCCGGCGGCGCTGAAACAGAAATATGCAACCGCCTTCGAGTTCGACTCGCGCTGGCTGATCGAAGCCGCCAGCCGTCGCCAGAAGTGGATCGACCAGGGACAATCGCTGAACCTGTACATCGCCGAAGCCAGTGGTCCGAAACTGGATGCGTTGTACAAACTGGCCTGGCGGCGTGGACTCAAAACCACCTACTACCTGCGCACACTGGGCGCAACGCATGTTGAAAAGACCTCTCGGAGAGACGGTGGACAGGACATACCGCAGGACAGTACGCCGAAAGCCTGTTCGATACTCGACCCCGACTGTGAGGCCTGTCAGTAGACATTATGCATTGACCTACCCAACCTCGAAGGACGTGGGTTACGCTTCGGGTTGGGTAAGAACCAGCTTGAAGCACAGAGCCATAATCGAGGAGGGTAGGTCATGAACAAGTTTAGCAAGTAC
>JALWRY010000498.1 GCA_027080445.1 Thiohalobacter sp.
GTACTATGTGCTGGGACTGTTCGGCATGCTGGGTATGATGGTGATGGTGTCGGCACACAGCCTGCTCACGATCTACCTTGGTCTGGAACTGTTGTCCCTGTCGCTGTACGCCCTGGTGGCGTTCAACCGCGATTCCTACCCCTGTTCCGAAGCGGCGATGAAATACTTTGTGCTGGGTGCACTGGCTTCCGGCATGTTGCTCTACGGTATGTCTATCCTGTACGGACTGACCGGCACCCTGGACATTGGCCTGATTGCCGACACGCTTGGCAAACAGTCGAGCAGTGTGCCACTGGTGTTCGCGACGGTGTTTATCGTTGTCGGGCTGGCGTTCAAACTGGGCGCTGTACCTTTTCATATGTGGATACCGGACGTCTACCAGGGGGCGCCCACACCGGTCACGCTGTATCTCGGCAGTGCGCCCAAGATCGCCGCCTTTGCCATGATTATGCGTCTGCTCGTCGAGTCGGTCGGGGCGCTGCAGGCCGAGTGGCAGGGCATGCTGATTGCACTGGCGGTGTTGTCGCTGGCAATTGGTAATGTGGTTGCCGTGGCCCAGACCAACCTCAAGCGTATGCTGGCCTATTCGACCATTTCCCATGTGGGTTTCCTGTTGCTGGGTATACTCGCCGGTACCCAGCAAGGCTATTCAGCGGCCATGTTCTACATCATTACCTATGCACTGATGGCGGCGGGCGCTTTCGGCATGATTATCCTGCTCAGCCGCGCCGGTTTCGAGGCCGACGAGATCGATGATTTCAAGGGGCTGAACCAGCGCAACCCCTGGTTCGCCCTGGTGATGTTGATCCTGATGTTCTCCATGGCCGGCGTGCCGCTGACCGTGGGCTTCTTTGCCAAGCTGTCCGTGTTACAGGCCGTCGTCGACCTGGATATGATCTGGCTGGCAGCCGTCGCGGTATTCTTCTCGGTGATCGGCGCGTTTTACTACATCCGCCTCGTCAAGGTCATGTATTTCGATGATGCCGCAGACACGCAGCCGCTGGCGCCGGACTTCGACCTGCGTTTCGGGTTGAGCGCGAACGGCCTGATCATCCTGCTCCTCGGCCTGTTCCCGGGCAGCCTGATGACGCTTTGCAGCCAGGTTATTCCCTGACCATATAATTACTTGCAGACCGACTGCTAAGCCATTAGAATGCGCGCTTCCTGATGCGGGGTGGAGCAGTCTGGTAGCTCGTCGGGCTCATAACCCGAAGGTCGTTGGTTCAAATCCAGCCCCCGCTACCAAATATAAAAAAGCCCAAGTGAGTCAATCACTTGGGCTTTTTTCGTTTCTGTTCACGGGACTATAGGGAAGTAGGCCATCTCTCAGGCTTTGGGTAAAAGGTCAGCATCGGACTGGTGTAAGATGTTCATTAAATAAGCACGTACATTATTAATGTACATGCTATATTAATAAACGACATGAATCGGAAAACAGGCACTGAACAGGAAATTCTTGATCGCGCTATCCAGGCGGTAGCACGCGAGACGGAATTGCGCATAGTCCCGGCACAACGGAAAGCCCAGGTTGATGGGCAATGGGTGGATGCGCTGGTACATGTTGAGCCCGGTGACAAGGTACTGGCAGTCGAGATAAAAAAGTGGGCCCAACAGGCTAATCTTGGTGCCCTGATCAACCAGATCAAACAGCTACCAGAGGAGGGGCTGCTGGTAGCCGATTACGTCAATCCCAAAATGGCGGACAAGCTGCGCCAGCAGCAGGTGCAGTTTATTGATACGGCAGGCAATGCTTTCATCAACCAGCCCCCTGTTTATGTCTATGTCACTGGCAACCGGCAGGAAGAGCAGGGTTTCATGCCGACCAGGGATGGCGCGAAGCGGGCATTTGAACCCAAGGGCCTGATGGTCATCTATGCCTTTCTTTGTCACCCTGAGCTTGTCAATGCGCCCTATCGCAAGATAGCCGAGCAAGCAGGCGTAGCAGTAGGCACGGTAGGCTGTGTGCTCAATGGTCTCAAAGCCGCTGACTTCATTCGTGATAGAGGTGGCAAACAGGGGCGTCGCCTTGTCCGCACCCGCAAGCTGCTGGAGCGCTGGGTAGAAGCCTGGCCTGAGAAACTGAAACCGAAGCAATGGGTCGGCGCATTCATCGCAGATGATCCTTGCTGGTGGCAAGATATCGATATTCAGGCATATGGCGGTTATTGGGGTGGAGAAATTGCGGCAGCAAAATATACAAACTACCTCAAGCCAGAGGTGGCGACGGTTTATCTGCCTGAACACGCACGTACCCGGCTGTTTCACGATGCACGACTTCGAAAAGCGACCGAGTGGACCGGTGATGAAGCCGGTACCGTGCTAATTTACCGGCCATTCTGGCCGGAGCTTCTCAATGAGCCAGGTGCCGAATTAAGGGGAGGTTTGGTTCCCCCCATTTTGGCTTATGCCGATCTCGTGGCAACGGGGGAGAGCAGGAATCTGGATGTGGCACGGAGGCTTTATGATGAGCACATTGCTCAACTTGTCAGGGAAGATTGATCCGCAGACGGTTGCGGT
>JALWRY010000499.1 GCA_027080445.1 Thiohalobacter sp.
CGGGCACTCTCGCACCAATGAAGCGTCGGCCTTCCCTCACGGTTAGCCACAGCCTAAACTATCGCAGCCGACAGTTCTTCCCCGATTCGTCACCGCGCAGCGGGGTGAGTTGCTCGCAATGACGGGCAATGACGGCTAGGCTGGACCCGTAACCGCATCAACCTCCGGCAACGGCTTTTTCGGCCAGGCTTTCAGCACGGCCTGCACCAGCGTTGCCAGCGGAATCGCGAAGAACACGCCCCAGAACCCCCATACCCCGCCAAACACCAGCACGGCAATGATGATGGCGACCGGGTGAAGGTTGACCACTTCGGAAAACAGCAAGGGTACCAGCACATTGCCATCGAGCGCCTGGATGATGCCGTAGGCCAGCAGGATATACCCGAAGTCACTGCTCCAGCCCCACTGGAAAAAAGCAATCGCGGCAATCGGCAAGGTCACCACCGCCGCGCCAATGTAGGGGATGATGACCGACAGGCCCACCAGGGTGGACAGTAATATGGCATAGGGCATGCCCATACTGATGAAGGTAATGTAGGTGGCGCCGCCGACAATGAGGATTTCCCAGACCTTGCCTCGCACATAGTTGGCGATCTGTACATTGACGTCCCGCCATACACGGGTCGTCAGCGCACGCTCCCTTGGCATATAACCGCCCAGCCAGTCGATGATGCACTGCTTGTCCTTGAGAAAGAAGAACACCAGTAACGGCACCAGGATCAGGTACACCATCAAGGTCATGACGCCGACTACCGAGGCGACCGAAACCGATACCACCCGCTGGCCCATGTTCGCCAGTTCGGCGCGAATCGCCTCCATCAGGTCGGCAACCTGCGCCTCACTGATCAGGTCGGGGTAACGCACCGGCATGTGCATGATGGCTTCCTGGCCCTTGCTGATGATATTGGGTAACTGCTGGAAAAGTTGCGTCACCTGGTAGGACAGTTTTGGCAGGAGTCCCAGCAATGCAAACACCAGCACCACCACAAAGACAAGGAACACAACCACCACGGCTATCATCCGCGGCGCGCCCAGTCGCTGCAGAGTGGATACCACACCTTCCAGCAGGTAGGACAGCACCAGCGCCGCCAGTACCGGCCCCAGCATTTTGCCCATGGTGATAACCACCACAAAACCCAGTAACAACACCAGCGCCAGGATAACCACCTGGGGGTCCGAGAAATGGCGCTGAAACCACTGCCGGACGAGATTCATGTCAATCCTCGCCCTGTTTCAGGGCTTCATAGGCCTCCTGGAATGCACGCTCCAGCTCGGCAATCACATCACTCGCCTCGCGCCCCTGCAACACGTGCTGCGTCATCAGGTCAGAACTCACACCGAGCATCTTGTTCTTGCCCAGCATGTGGTAGGTTTTCGACAGCCGTTTAATGGCCGCCACCACACGTTCATTTTCCGGTGCAGGAATGTGTTCCGGCTCGGGAATTTCCAGCGGCGGTGTGGCGGCAGGTGCTGTGTTGTCCGCAGGTGGCGTGATGCTGAAGCCGGGGGAACGATTGAGCAGGAATTCGGCAAAACTGCTCACCGCCGACTGGTCGGCCGGCGAGAGTTTTTCAAGGGTGTCGAGAAGGGCTTTCTGCTGGTCGGAATCCATGCGTTGTTTTATACAACGTCGGGGTGGGATTTGCAGTAGTTTCTTGCAAAATCCAGCAACTCATCCATGGCGCGATGACGGAATTTCTGTTTCTGGTGCACAAAGGAGAACGGTCGTTCCAGCGCAGGCTCAAGCCGCAGCTTGACGAGCGTACCCAGCTTGAGTTCCTTCTGGATTGTCGCCAGCGACACGATGGAAACCCCCATACCCGCCTCCACCGCACCCTTGATCGACTCCGGGCTACCCAGTTCCATGGACAGGTGCACCTGACCCGGGACAACCCCCAGACTATCCATATAGTCCGCAATGACCTCACGCGTACCGGAACCCTCTTCACGACAGATATACGGGTATTCCAGCAAATCACTGATACCGATCACGCCACGTTCTGCCAGGTGATGGGATGGTGACACGACCGCGACCAGTTCATCCATCCGGCACATCTCCACCACCAGGTTCTTGTTCATCACCGGCGACTCAACCACGCCGAGATCGATCACATTATTCTCGACCATGTGTACGATACCATCGGAGTTTGACACCTTGAGCTGGACATTGACATCCGGGTACTTCTTTTTGAAGTCGCCGAGCAGCGCGGGCAGCATATATTCTGCAATCGTGGTACTGGCGCCAATCATGAGGATACCGCTGATGTCACCGGTCATATCCTTGACCGCATTCTCCATCTCGGAATACAGCTCGAAAATACGCCCGGAAAACTCGTACACCCGCTTGCCCGCGTCGGTCAGGCTGATGCGGTTGTGGGTGCGGTCGAACAGGCGGGTGTTAAACTGCTCCTCCAGCTGCCGCACCTGGAAGGTCACGGCCGGCTGGGTCATATGCAGGGTGTCCGCCGCCTTGGTGAAACTCAAGAGCCTGGCAACTGTATGAAATACCTGCAATC
>JALWRY010000500.1 GCA_027080445.1 Thiohalobacter sp.
GTTGATGACCTGTGTCCCCAGCACGAAATCGCGCGCCGCGCCGCACCAGGGCCGGCGCGGGCCGGACAAGCCGGTGGCGATCGCGCCACCGAGCGTGCCGCCTGCGCTGAAGTGCGGGGGTTCAAAGGCCAGCATCTGGCCGTGCTCGGCCAGCAGCATTTCGAGTTCACGCAAGGGCGTGCCGCTACGCGCCTGGATAACCAGTTCGGACGGTTCGTAGCTGAGCAGGCCGCGGTGGCTGATCGTGTTGATGTGTTGTTCAGCCGGGCAGGGACGGCCATAGAACGCCTTGCTGCCACCACCGGAGATCGCCAGCGGCGTGCCTTTTTCCGCGGCGGCGCGGATCTGTGCGCAGAAGGCTTCGCTCAGGTCGGCGTCGGCCACGGTCAGAAACGTTCCAGTTCGGGGAATGGCAGTTTCCCCTGGTGGACATGCAGGCGGCCGAACTCGGCGCAGCGCGCCAGCGTGGGGACCGCCTTGCCGGGGTTGAGCAGGCCGTCGGCATCGAAGGCCTGTTTGATGGCGTGGAACTGTTGCAGTTCGGCCGTGTTGAACTGCACGCACATCTGGTCGATCTTTTCCACGCCAACCCCGTGTTCGCCGGTAATGACGCCACCCACCTCGATACACAGTTCGAGGATGCGCGCACCGAATGCCTCGGTGCGCTCCAGCTCGCCGGGCTGGTTGGCATCGTAGAGAATCAGCGGGTGCAGGTTACCGTCGCCGGCATGAAATACATTGGCGACGCGCAGACCATATTCCTCTGACCACTGTGCGATGGTCGACAACACCTTGCCGAGATGTTTGCGGGGAATGGTGCCGTCCATACAGTAGTAATCGGGTGACAGGCGGCCGACGGCGGGGAAGGCGGCCTTGCGTCCGGCCCAGAAACGCAGGCGTTCGGCCTCGTCACGGGCGCGGCGGACTTCACGGGCGCCGCTTGCCTTCAGTAACTGTGAGACTTTACTGATCTGCGCGTCGACCTCGTGCTGTTCACCATCCACTTCGCAAAGCAGGATGGCAGCGGCATCGGTCGGGTAACCGGCATGGACAAAATCCTCGGCGGCGCGAACTGCCAGCGTATCCATCAGTTCCAGCCCGGCGGGGAGTATGCCCTGTGACAGGATATCCGCGACGGCCTGACCGGCGGCCGCAACGTCATCGAAAGCGGCCAGCACCACCTGCGCCTGTTCCGGTGTGGGCAGCAGGCGGACCGTGACTTCGACAATCACGCCCAGCAGTCCTTCCGAGCCGGTGAGCAGGGCGAGCAGGTCATAACCGGCGCTGTCCAGTGCGGGGCCGCCAAGGGTGAGCCGTTCGCCTTCAATGGTGATCAGTTTCAGTTCGGCGATGTTGTGTACCGTCAGGCCGTACTTGAGGCAGTGCACGCCACCGGCATTCTCGGCGACGTTGCCGCCGATGGAACAGGCAATCTGTGAGGACGGGTCGGGGGCGTAATACAGGCCGTGAGCGGTGACAGCCTGGGTGATCGCCAGGTTGCGTACACCCGGCTGTACGCGCGCCAGCCGGTTGGGGATGTCGATATCGAGAATGCGGTTGAATTTCGCCAGGCTTAGCAGTACACCGTTGTCGAGCGGCAGTGCGCCGCCACTCAGGCCGGTCCCAGCGCCGCGTGCGACAACCGGCACCTTGTTGGCGTGACAGTGGCGCAGGACAGACTGAACCTGTTCGACCGTTTCCGGTATCAATACCAGCCAGGGTAATTGCCGGTAGGCCGACAGGCCGTCACATTCGTAAGGGCGCAGCTCGGCTTCGTCTTTCAGAATGCAGCGCGTTGGCAGATCGTGCAGTCCTGCGATGAATGCGTCACGATCCATGCTGCAATCCATATTCAGGTAATAACGGTCGGCGCATCACGCCCCGTATGGTGACGGATTTGCGCAATCTCATCGGCAATCCTGATCAGCCCGGCAAGGGCGTCCTGGGCGTCCAGGGATTGTTGCGTCGGGTCGGCTTCAAAACGTTCCAGGTAGACGCGCAGTGTCGCACCTTCGGTACCGGTGCCGGACAGCCGGAACACAATGCGCGAGCCATCGCTGAAACCGATGCGGATGCCCTGGTGTTCGCTCACCGACTGGTCGATGGGATCGGTGTAGGCAAAGTCATCACAGAAGGCCACTTCATGGTCGCCATAGCGCTTGCCGTTCAGGCTGCCGTTGAGCTTGCGCAGCCTGTCGATCAATTCCCCTGCGCCGTCGCTACCGACACCTTCGTAGTCATGCCGTGAGTAATAGTTGCGGCCGAAAGCGGCCCAGTGCCGGGTAATGATTTCACGCACCGACATCTTGCGCACCGCGAGCAGGTTGAGCCAGAACAGTATCGCCCACAGACCATCCTTTTCGCGCACATGGCTGGAACCAGTGCCAAAGCTTTCCTCGCCGCACAAGGTGGCGCAGCCGGCATCCAGCAGGTTACCGAAGAACTTCCAGCCGGTGGGGGTCTCGAACAGTTCGATACCGAGTTGTTCCGCGACGCGGTCGGCAGCCT
>JALWRY010000501.1 GCA_027080445.1 Thiohalobacter sp.
ATGCTGCTCGTGCCCTGAACCAAATGTTTGTAATAGAAACAAGGACTACGAATAATTTTGCACAGATACTTGACAGGTCAAAGCATATCAGGAGCGGGCCTGCCCGCTCCTACAAGGTTAGGTGAGACTGACAAATTAACTGGAGGAATACCCATGCTGAGCTGGGATGAAGCGGAAAACACAACCGGGGCAACGCTGAATAATTCGTCATACCGGCGAAAGCCGGTATCCATGTTATTAAAACCACTGGATGACAAAAATCAGATTAATCAGCGTACCTCTGGCACAGAAGCAGCTGAACAGACCACTACCGGTATACAGCCCGTCCGCGCCGAGGACAAACGCGTGGTCAACGGACAAACCGACATCAACCAGCTGGCGCCGTTCAAGTATCCCTGGGCGTGGAAATATTTCCTCAATGCCAACAAGAACCACTGGACGCCACTGGATATCAACATGGCCCAGGATGTCCACGACTACCATCACACACTGACGCCACAGGAACGTCACGTGTACGAGAACGTGCTGTCCTACCTGACCACATCCGACATTCTTGCCATGCGCAATATCGGCCTGGCCGTGATGGAAAAAATGAGCGCGCCGGAATTGCAAATCTACCAGGCGCGCCAGGTCTACGAAGAAGCCCTGCATACCTGGACTTACCAGCATTGCATCGAAACCATCGGCCTCGACCAGGGCGAGATCTACAACCGTTACCGCGTGGTGCCTGAAATCAACCACAAGATACAGATTGCCAACCGACGGCTCGACTCCGTACTACGCCCCGACATCGACCTGAATAACCGTGATGAACTGGAGAACTTCGTCATGGCCTATATGTTCTTCGGCGCCGTGTTCGAAGGTTGCTGGTTCTATAACGGCTTCAGCCCGATCTTCGCCCTGCAGCGCCGGGGCCTGATGAAAGGCACCGCCGAACAGCTCCAGTACATCATGCGCGATGAAGTCATGCACTGCGGCTTTGGCATTCGTACTGTGAAACAGATCATTATCGAAAACCACGTGATGCCGAACCCGAAAGCCATCCGCGACATGTGGGACGAATCAGAGGCTGCCGAGGCCGGTTATGCCCGTTATATATTGAAAGACACTATTCTGGGTTACAGCGCGGAGGACCATATCGAACAGTTTCGCTTTGTCGCCAACCGACGCGCCCACCAACTGGGTATTGAGGAGCCCTTCCCGGGCGCCAGGTGCACACTGTCCTGGCTGGACGAACAGGCGAATCTGAGAAAAGAAAAGAACTTCTTTGAAACACGCGTAACAGAGTACCAGACGGGGGGTGCCTTGAGCTGGGATTGACCTGACCCATTGAATGTCACCAGGTTAAGTCCAAACAACCTCAGTCATCCCGGCGCAAGCCGGGATCCTGGCGTTTTAACCAGGCACTTTCACTCTTTTCCGCCTCCTGCAAGCCGTACGTCCTCAACCAGGTGCGCCGTGTGTATCTTGTCCTTGATGCAGTCCAGCGCCTTGCGGCCGGACGGCTTGCATACGACCTGGTGCGCCTTGGTCCAGCCGGTCTGTATGGAAAAGCCCTGGTCGACCTCGTCATCGTAACCCTGGACATCTTCCTCCTCATCCGGGACGTCCATGTTCTCTACGCCCAGCACCAGGTTCCGGTAAGTGATAGTGAAGCCGCCCTTCGTTTTACGTACTTCGGATTTGACCTTGTAAAGCACCGTGTGGTTACCGCTCTCGCGTTTCAGTTCATCGCTGAAACAGAACAGGACGCCTGAATCCAGTTCACACTGTGTAACAGCCGACGGCAGGTATTCTATGGGTTTGTCGTGCAGTAACCATCGTTTCAATGCCAGCTTCTCAAGCGGTGAAAGGACTTTGGCTTTTTTCGTGTTAGTTGCCACGGTCACTTTCTTTTTTGCCGCCACTCTGGCTTTCGCTGCACTGGCTTTTCGAGCAGCTTCTGCCTTTGCCTGTTTTTCTTCCGCTACGCGCTGCTGTCTGGCAGCCGCCAGCCTGGCCGCGTTGGCCTTGCGCCGGGATTCCATGCGGATTTCTTCCTCCATGTTAATGACTTTTCCGCCAGCCATATTAAAGCCATTGTCCGCTGCCTTGCGGTACCATTGCATCGCTATCCGGGGGTCGCGCGGCACCCCCTTCCCGCTTGCATAGATTTCTCCCAGGTAGTACTGAGCCAGTGCACTGGACTCGCTCGCGCTGCCCAACAGTTGTCGTGCGCGGGTATAGTCCGGCGCCCCGCCTTCGCCCTTGAACAACAGGATAGCCAGTCGGGTTATGGCTTTCTTATGCGACTGGGCAGCCGCCTTTTCCAGCCATTGCCGTCCCTGCGCTGCATCCTGGTTCACACCACGACCTTTTAAGTACATCATGCCTACATCATACTGTGACGCCGCCTGACCCGACTCGGCTTTCCTGAGGCTTGAAGTAAACTTCTTTTTCTGTGTCTGTAATCTTTTCAGCTTGCTGGCGGCCCGTTGATTGCCATTCGCTGCGGCCTTCCCCAGCCAGCCCAGCGCCGCGTCAAAGTCCTTTTTAACGCCCCGCCCGCTTAAATACATCATCGCGACTTCATATTGGGCATCGGGGTCGTTGGCTTCGGCATTCGCCAGTTGCTCTTCAAAAAGCTGATCCCAGACCTGTGCACCGGCATATACCATGTGGCTGGCCATGAGAAAGATCACGGCAAACAGCGACCTGTAACAGAAACCTTCTGATTGAACTGACATAGACACTACCCCCCAATTTTACTGCCATGGATATCACGCAGTTGCGTAAACCACTTGCAAACAACGGTTTTCCAGTAGAGTCCTGTGCATCCTGTTTTATTCCGTTAAACCGGAAACTATTGCAGATAGCCGGCCGCATTCGCCTGGCTTGGCAAACCGCCCGACTGCCCTTATACTCAAGCTTCATGCAAACAATAATGATCCTATGCCGCTAAAACGCTTCCTGACCCTCTGTTTTCTTTTGCTCACGCTGGCGGGCAATGCGGCGTGGGCCACGGCGGGTTATCACCCGGCAGCGGATATGTTCACCGTGGCAGACCCGGGCGCCGGGCATCAGCAAAACTTCCCGGATGGTGACAGTGACGGCTGCAACGACCATTGCTGCCATGCAAGCGCCCATTTACTCGGGTTCCCCGATGCACCCACGACCTGGACGTTTTCACCCTCGCCGGATATTGACCTGGCCTCTGATCAACCACCACGCTCACAGTCAATCACACCGCTTTTCCAACCTCCAATCGCCTGATTCTTCCGGATAAGCCACTGCATAACCATGTGTTATGCGGTAATGCTGTTGTGTTTCCAAGGAATCAGACCCATGCAAAAACTGACTGTATGCGGCCGCCATCTGCTTGGCTGCCTGCTATGCGTCATCACGGCCAGCGCCGGCGCGAGCGATGTCTCCCCGGCACTGCAACAATTGATGCAGAATTTTCTCAACCGCCATCCTGCGGCGCAAACGGCGCGCGCCAGGCTGCAACGCAGTGAGGCGCAAGCGCGTGCGGCGGGCCAGCCGCTGTATAACCCGGAGCTTGAACTGGACTACGAGGACGCTACCGATATCACCAAAACTGTCGGTATTGCCCAAACTTTCGACTGGAACGGCAAACGCCGCGCCCGCCACAGCGCCGCGCAAAACAGGATACGTGCAGCACGCGCCACACTGGCAGCAGCCCGGCAAACCCTGCTGGGTGAGCTTTTGGGGGAACTGAGCCGGAGACAGACAACCGCCGAAGCGGCGCGTCTCGCTGCAAGGCGCGTCACATTGCTCGAGGAATTCACGCAACTTGCCGAACAACGTTTTGCAGCGGGCGATGTGAGCCGGACCGATGTCGATCTCGCTCGACTGGCGCTATCGGAAGCGCAGATGAAGGCAGCCTCGGCCAGTGCCAACGCCGGGGCAACAGAAGCACGCCTGAATGCACTGGTCGAAACCCCCACTACCGGCTGGCCGGCACTGCCCACACTCCCGGAAACCCTCGCCATCCAGGACGTGGACGCCCTGTTGCAACGACACCCTGCTCTGCAACAACTCCGCGCGGAAGCTGCTGCAGCACGCGCCTCTGTCATCAGCGCCAGGCGTGATCGCCGCCCGGACCCGACGATTGCCCTGCGCGGCGGCAAGGAAGCCAGCGACGCACTGGTCGGCATTAACGTGTCTATTCCACTCTTCCTGCGTAACAACTTCCGTGCCGAAGTCGATGCTGCGAATGCCGGGGCAATCAGTACCGAACAACACTACCGGAATATGCTGCGCCGCGATCGAAGCGCCATGCAGGCCGCCGCCCAGCGCTACAAGGTCACGCGCTCGGCGCTGGCTTACTGGGAGAAAACCGGTCGTTCCAGCCTGCGGGGACGTCTCGAAACACTACAGCGACTATGGAAAAGCGGTGAAATCGATACGACGGATTACCTCGTACAGTTGCAGCAGACGATCGACACGCGAATTTCCGCGGTTGAACTCCAACGCGCGACCTGGGATGCCTGGCTGGCCTGGTTACAGGCCTCCGGCACCACTGAACAATGGCTGGGCCTGAACCTTCAGCCCGCCACACCCTGATTACGGAGCACACCTGTTATGCGTATTTCAAACCTGTTAATTGTTTTGCTGGCGCTGCTGGCCAGCGATCTCCTGGCGGCAGACGAGCACGATCATGCCGGGAATGAAGCCGGGCACAAAGGCGAAGTGGTTGCCGAACTGACACCTGAACAGATTCATATGGCCGGCATCGAGACGCTCACCCTGCAACGCAAGCCGATTGCGGATATCCTGGTGGCGCCGGGCGAAGTCATGTTAAACGCTTATCGCACCACCCGGATCACACCCCGCGTCAAGGCGCAGATCGTCAAACGCCATGCCCGTCTTGGCGATCACGTCAAAGCGGGTGACCCGCTGGTCACACTCTCCAGTGTCGAGCTCGCCGAAGCCCAGGGACAACTCCTGGTCAGTGACCGTGAATGGAAACGCGTGCGAAAACTGGGCCGCAAGGTTGTCTCCGAACGTCGTTACCTTGAAGCACAGGTGGCACGTCAACAGGCTTTTGCCAAAGTCATCGCCTATGGCATGACAGAGAAGCAGATCAGGAAACTGCTTGATCAGGGTAATGCTTCACGCGCCAATGGCGAACTGGTACTGCTGAGTACGCAGGCAGGCACTGTCATCAATGATGATTTTGTGGTCGGCGAACTGGCAGAACCCGGCCGGGTACTGTTTACGATTACCGATGAATCCCGGTTGTGGGTCGATGCACGTCTGAATGCCGCCGATGCCGGTCGTGTGCGTCAAGGTTCAGCCGCGCGTATTCGCATCGGCAGGAAATGGATGGATGGCAAGGTCATCCAGACACGCCATGCACTGGATGAAGCCACCCGCACCCTGTCAGTACGACTTGAAGTCGCCAACCCTGGGGATCAACTGCACCCTGGCCAGTTCGTGACCGTTGAAATCCAGAGTACAGACAGTGAAAACGCCATTTCACTACCCGTCGCCGCCGTACTGCGCAGCCCGGATGGCGACTGGGAGGTCTTCATTGAAGAAGCACCCGGACGCTATGTGCCCCGTGAAGTTGAAGTACTGCGCACAGTCGGCAAGCGAATGGTCGTGGAGGGATTGACGGAAGGCCAGCGCATCGTCAGCAAGGGTGCATTCTTTATCCAGTCTGAGATCGCCAAGAGCGGTTTCGAAGTCCATAACCACTAGGAGGTCGGATCATGCTGAACAAACTGATTGACCTCGGCGTCGAGAACCGCCTGCTGGTGGTGCTGGCGTTGATTGCCGCGATAGTTGGCGGGACACTGATTCTTCCAAAACTGAATATGGACGCATTTCCCGATGTTACCAATGTTCAGGTGCAGATTAATACCGAAGCACGCGGGCTGGCGGCAGAAGAAGTCGAACAGCTCATCACCTTCCCCATCGAGGCGGTCATGTACGCGCTGCCCGACGTGGAGGAAGTACGCTCGATCTCAAAAACCGGGCTGTCTGTGATCACCGTGGTGTTCAAGGAAGGCACCGACATCTACTTTGCCCGCCAACTGGTCTTCGAACGCCTGCAGACAGCACGGGAACAGATTCCGGCGGGTATCGGAACGCCGGGCATCGGCCCCAACACCTCGGGACTCGGCCAGGTATACCAGTACATCCTGCGCTCCGACGACCCGGAAAAATACGACGCCATGGCACTGCGCAGCCTGAATGACTGGATCGTGAAACTGCTGTTGATGCCGGTACCCGGGGTAACGGAAGTCCTGTCTTTCGGGGGTGAAGTACGCCAGTACCAGATCCAGCTCGATCCGCAGCGCCTGCTGGCCTACGGCCTGAGCAGCGATGACGTTGCCAAAGCCGTTGAAGCCAACAACCGTAACGCCGGTGGCTGGTATATGAACCGCGGTGAAGAACAACTGGTCATCCGTGGTGTCGGTTGGGTACGCAGTGGCGAAAACGGTTTACGCGACATCCGTAACATACCCCTCAAGGATGAAGATGGCGTTGCCGTACGGGTCTCCGATGTCGCGCATGTCGCCTTCGGTCCCGAAATTCGCCAGGGCGCCGTCAGCATGACACGACGAGGTGAAGACGGGCAGGTCAAAGCCCTGGGCGAAGTGGTCGCCGGGGTTGTGCTTAAACGCCTGGGCGCCAATACCAAGGCCACGATCGACGGCATCGAATCACGCATGGCAGCTATCGCTACAGCCTTGCCGAAAGGTGTCACACTGGAGCCTTTCTATAACCAGGCCAGTCTTGTCGACCAGGCGGTGAATACCGTCACAAAAGCCCTGCTGGAGGCCTTTGTCCTGATCGTGATCGTACTGATGCTGTTCCTGGTCAACCTTCGCGCCACGCTGCTGGTACTCATTTCGGTACCGATTTCCATCGGGCTGGCACTGATCGCCATGGCGTACTGGGGCATATCGGCAAACCTGATGTCGCTCGGGGGACTGGCGATTGCTATCGGCATGATGGTGGACGGCTCGGTGGTGATGATGGAACACATCTTCAGTCACCTGACCCGGCCGGATGCCGAGCACCACGCCTACGCGAGTCACAAACTCGCCGCCGGTGAAAAACACCCGTATAACGCCGCACATGACAGTCACGGTATCGCTCTGCGCATCCAGGAATCGGCACGTGAGGTCGGTCGCCCGGTGTTCTTTGCCGTATTGATTATTATTCTTGTATTTGCCCCCCTGTTCAGCCTGGAGGGTGTGGAAGGCAAACTGTTCCAGCCCATGGCCATCTCGATTGTACTGGCCATGCTGGCCTCGTTGCTGGTGGCGCTGGTGGTCGTACCGGCACTGGCAACGTATCTGTTCAGGCGCGGTGTGAAACACAAGGACAGCCCGGTCATGCGACCGCTGGAGCGGTTCTATCAACGGGCATTACCCTGGGCACAACACAAGCGCAAAACCGTTGTGACCGTGGCGTTGCTGCTGTTTGCCGGCTCACTGGCAATGGTGCCATTTCTTGGCACCGAGTTTGTCCCTGAACTGGAAGAAGGAACGCTCAATATCCGCGTCACCCTGGCGCCCTCCTCCAGTCTGGATACCGCCATGGATGTGGCCTCTAAACTCGAGGCGCAACTGCTGACTTTCCCGGAGGTGGAGTATGCCACCAGCCGCGTCGGTCGACCGGAAATCGGTGGTGACCCGGAACCGGTTTCCAACGTGGAGATCTTTGTGGGCCTGAAACCGGTGGAACAATGGACCAGCGCCAAAAACCGCCAGGACCTGCAGGAACTGATGGAAAAACGCATGTCAATCCACCCGGGTTTGCTGTTCTCCTTCTCACAACCCATTGCCACCCGGGTCGATGAACTGTTGTCGGGCGTTCGCGCTCAACTTGCCATCAAGCTGTTCGGCCAGGACCTGGACACGCTGGCGCAAAAAGGGAGTGAAATCGAAGCGCTGGTCAAGCGGGTAAAAGGCACGCGTGGCGTCGCCATGGAGCAGATCGGCGGTGAAGCACAGCTGGTAGTACGCCCGGATCGCGATGCACTCGCCCGTTACGGGATTCCGGTTGCACAGGTCATGGATCTGGTTTCGGATGCGATTGGCGGGCGAAACGCCGGCCAGGTCATCCATGGTAACGAACGCTATGACATCAATGTACGGCTGGCAAAGCAATACCGCGACAGCGTGGAAAGTATTCGTGGCCTGATGCTGCAATCTCCCGGCGGCGCCTGGGTACGCCTGAGCGATGTGGCAAAGGTAGCCATCGAGTCCGGTCCACCACAGATCCGCCGGGACGATGTGCAGCGCCGCGTCGTCATCCAGGCGAACGTCGAGGGTCGCGATATGGGGGGTCTGGTCGCGGAACTACAGCAGCGCATTAACCAGGAGATCGACCTGCCAACCGGTTATACCGTGGTATTCGGCGGGCAGTTCGAAAACCAGCAACGCGCACAGGCGCGGCTGATGATCGTGGTGCCGCTGTCACTGGCACTGATTTTCCTGCTGCTGTACTTCGCCTTTGGTTCGTTCGGACAGGCCTCACTGATCATGCTCAACGTACCGCTGGCGCTGATCGGCGGTATCGCCGCCCTGTTTATTTCCGGGCAGTACCTGTCGGTACCGGGTTCGATCGGCTTTATTGCCCTGTTCGGTGTTGCGGTGCTGAATGGCGTGGTGATGGTGAACGCCATCAACCAGCGGGTGACCGATGGGGCCGAGGCAGATCGCGCCGTATACGAAGGCGCCATGTCGCGACTCCGACCGGTGTTGATGACGGCTTCGATTGCCGCGCTCGGGCTGATCCCCATGTTGCTGTCAAACGGTGTTGGATCGGAAGTACAGCGCCCCCTGGCCACCGTTGTGGTAGGCGGCCTGTTCTCGTCAACCGCGCTGACACTGCTTGTGTTACCGGTGTTGTACAAGGTGTTTTCACGCTCAAAACTGGCAGAGCGAAAGTAATCATTCCCCGTCATTCTGGCGTAGGCCAGACAAAAGCGCTTGCGCGTTGAACGCCCGTAGGGGCGGCCCGAAGGGCGAGCGAAGCGAGTAATCCAGTGGTTTCAACGACATGGATACCGGCTTTCGCCGGTATGACGAATTAATCAGTATTCCCCTAACGGAAAAGGTAGTGCGGTGTATTCAGATAATTCCAGCAACGCGACAGGAAAGACGGTTCGGGTTTGCTTCGCACCCGGCGGGTTTCCGGCCCGGGCGCCGCGCCGGATTTTTTGGCCGGCTCAGGTGCAGACTGCCTCTCTCGCTTCTCCTGGACCTTGTCCATGCGCCGGGATGCACGCCGCAACATGGCGGTATAGTCCGAACTGGCCGTATCTTCTTCAAGACGCGCCGAGTGAAACAGGATACCGGTTCTTTTGGGTGTGCTACACATGAGATGCACCTCCATAAAGCGCAATCTGCCTTGTAGACGGGCTATCGGCAGGAGGAGGAGACTACTTTAGGTCTGGCACAGAGCGTCCTGTGGCAAGGGATATTAGCTGTTCATTATTGATATACCCTCGCTGAAAGCGTATTTTCTGAAATAGAGTTCACGTAATTTAAAGAGGTGAGAAAATGTCTGCCAGCCTGATTAGAGAAACCAAAAAAGTACTGGCCGGCAAGTCCGGCCGACTGGAAGACCAGGAACTGGAATATCTTGCCCGGGAAATCACAAAACTCGGGTTCAAAATCGGCTTTGCCCGCGCTTATGCCGCAGGCCCGACGCTGATGGCGATGCTGCTTGACGAACTGGAACGCAAGGAAGAACAGATCAAGCAAATCCGCAAAGTGCTCGGTACCAAATAACGGCAGGACCACGTCCGGGAGCCACTTCTGTTAACATGCAGCCCGTGGCGGGGCGATACAAAATTTCAATCAGTAAACGGATCCTGGTGATTTTGTCTGTTGCCCTGTTAGCAGGCGCTATCTTGCACACCTCACCGGAACCCGCGCCTGCTAATACCCATGAACCGGCAAGGATCGGGGCTACACTACCGCCAGATCTTCTGAA
>JALWRY010000502.1 GCA_027080445.1 Thiohalobacter sp.
CTGCGCTGTCGCCGTCCACCCGGGCGACGAACGCTACAAGCACCTGCTCGGCGAGTTCGTTGAGCTGCCGCTGACCGGGCGCAGGATTCCGGTGATTGCCGATGAACACGTCGACCCCGAGTTCGGAACCGGCTGCGTGAAGATCACCCCGGCGCACGATTTCAACGACTACCAGGTCTGGCTGCGCCACCGTGACGAGAGCGCCATCAGCGAACAGCCGCACGGCGGCCTGATCAACGTGTTCACCCGCGATGCCGCCATTCGTGACAACGAACCGGATGAAGACGGACTGATCCCTGAAGCCTACATTGGCATGGACCGCTTTGCGGCGCGCAAGCAGATCATCGAGGACCTGGCATCACAGGCGCTGCTGGAGAAAACCGAGGACCACAAGCTCATGGTGCCGCGCGGCGACCGCTCCGGCTCTGTCGTCGAACCCTACCTGACCGACCAGTGGTACGTACGCGTACAACCGCTGGCCGACCCGGCCATCAAGGCGGTCGAGGACGGTGATATCCGCTTTGTGCCGGACAACTGGAAAAACACCTATTTTGAATGGATGCGCAACATCCAGGACTGGTGCATCTCGCGGCAGATCTGGTGGGGGCATCGCATTCCCGCCTGGTACGATGACGAAGACAATGTCTACGTGGGCCGGGACGAAGCCGAGGTACGCAAACAGCACAAACTTGATGATACGGTGGTACTGCGCCAGGACGATGATGTACTCGACACCTGGTTCAGCTCGGCGCTGTGGCCGTTCAGCACACTGGGCTGGCCCGAACAGACCGAACGCCTGAAGACCTTCTACCCGACCAGCGTACTGGTCACCGGCTTTGATATCATTTTCTTCTGGGTCGCGCGCATGATCATGATGGGCCTGAAGTTCATGGGCGATGTACCCTTCCGGGAAGTGTATATCCACGGCCTGGTACGCGATGCGCACGGCAACAAAATGTCCAAGTCCAAGGGCAACGTGCTCGACCCGATCGATCTGATTGACGGCATCGACCTGGAATCACTGGTCGAAAAGCGCGCCGGCAGCATGATGCAACCGCACCTGGCGGAAAAGATCACCAGACAGACACGCAAGGACTATCCCGACGGTATCCCTTCCTTTGGTACCGATGCGCTGCGCTTTACCTTTGCCGCCATGGCCTCGACCGGGCGTGACATCAACTTCGACCTGAACCGGATCGAAGGCTACCGCAACTTCTGTAACAAATTATGGAATGCCGCACGCTACGTGCTGATGAACACCGAGGACAGGGACTGCGGGCAGACGGGTGGAGAAACCGAACTGAGCAGCGCCGACCGCTGGATACTGTCGCTGCTGCAACAGACCGAACAACAGGTCATCGACAACGTGGAGAGCTACCGGCTCGACCTCGCTGCACAGGCCATCTACGCGTTTATCTGGGATGAATACTGTGACTGGTACCTGGAACTGTCCAAGGCGGTACTGACGAACGATACATCCAGTGAAGCGGCACTGCGCGGCACACGCCAGACGCTGGTACGGGTACTGGAAACAGTCCTGCGCCTGGCGCACCCGATCATCCCGTTTATCACCGAGGAAATCTGGCAACGCGTCGCACCGCTGGCCGGTGTTGAAGGTGAAACCATTATGCGCCAGCCTTATCCGCAAGCGGACGAGGCGCTGATCGACGAAGCCGCCATGGCGGAAATCGACTGGGTCAAACAGTTCGTACTCGGCGTGCGCAAGATCCGCAGCGGCATGAACATCGACCCGCGCAAGTCACTGCCGGTCCTGTTGCAGAACGGCAGTGATAGCGACCGGCAACGCCTTGATGCCAACCGTGACTTCATCACCTCACTGGGCCGCGTCGAATCCATCGAGTGGCTGGGCGAACAGGACGGCCCGGAATCCGCTACCGCGCTGGTCGGTGAAATGAAGGTACTGATCCCGATGGCCGGCCTGATTGACAAGGAAGCCGAACAGGCGCGCCTCAACAAGGAACTGGAACGCAAGCGCAACGAACTGGAACGCACCGAAAAGAAACTCGGCAATGCCAACTTCGTGGACAAGGCGCCAGCCGCCGTGGTGGAAAAGGAAAAAGCCAAACTGGAAGAGGCCCGCACCACGATTCGACAGCTGGAAGAACAGCTGGAGAAAATTGCGAAGTTATAATGGAAGGTGGCTAAATTCGTCACGAGCGGTACGCCTTTTCGCCGACAACGGTTTGCCCGCTGCGCGGAAAACCGGGGTCAGAACACAATTATTGCTAATATTAGGAAAATTTGTGTTCTGACCCCGGTTTTCGACCCCGGTTTTCTTGGAATCTGCCACAGAGGTTGAAGCGTTGGCTTGTCGGGTTGTTTCGGCGAACGCCGCGTTTTGCGAGAAGCGCAGGGAACCCGCGCAGCGGGCAAACCGTTGAGCCGAAACGACCCGACAAGTCAACGCAAACACCGCAACCCCTCAAGAAATCAGGCCATCATTCCACGCAGTCAATACACAACACAAGGTAAGATCAGGACGGTTGCACGATGCCGAGGACCAGATGGACGAGCCCCCAGATGGTCAGGATAAATAGCACGGTTGCCACCGCACCAACCGCCAGGTAAGTCGTTATCTTTCCTTGCTTGAAATCCTCGTTATGCTTTTTGCTGCTCTGCACGCCAAACATTGAGGCGGCAACGCTGCCGATTACGCTGAACAACGACTGGCCCCGTGGGGATGACGATTTATCCTGCTCTGACATGCAAACTCCCTGAAACACACTATGATAGGTTTAATCACTGGACGACTGTCTAGCGAATGCCATTGAAATCCGGCACTTAAGTTTGACCCAAACCAGCCGCTAGCTTCAAGCAACGCCTGAATAAGACTATTTTAACCGATTTATCAGGACGTTAGTGAGGTGATTTTACCTCGGTAATGCGGTTGGCAGGGAAGCTCCGCAGTAAAGTTTGTCTGCTGTGATGATTTCTGGAAATTTAGGGGCGCCGTATGCCGACGGTTTTGATTCTCGACGGGGAGCTTTCCCGGCGACAACATCTGGTTGAGCTGATCACCTGTATTGATTCGCAGATCCGCGTTGAAACCTTTGTCAAGGCAGAAGCCGCCCTGCTGTGGCTGCGCTGGAATACGGCCGATCTCGTGGTATCCGACAGCCAGTTCATCGATATCCGCGCAACCAGTATTGTTCACAGCATCCGCCAGCTTCCCGACTGCAATGATCTGCCCATTGTCATGCTGACACCCTGTGATGACATGGAGTGTCGACGAGAAGTTCTCAATGCAGGCGCCACCGATCTTCTGACCACACCCCTGGATGACCTGGAGTTTGGCGTGCGCTGCAGGAACCTGCTGACCTGGCGCAATCAGCAGAAGATTATTCACCAGCGTGCACGCTGGCTGGAACGGCGCGTATCGGAAGCCACGAGTGAAATCCGCAAGCGCGAACACGAGACCCTGCTGCGCCTGGCCAAGGCCGGTGAATACCGCGACGAGGACACCGGCAACCATGTGTTGCGCATGGCCAGGTACGCCCGCCTGATTGCCGAACAGATTGGCCTGTCCAGGAGCGACTGTGATGCGATCGAACTGGCTGCCCCCATGCATGACATCGGGAAGATAGGCATACCGGATGATATCCTGCGCAAACCGGGGCGGCTGACCCACGCCGAATTCGAGATCATGAAACAGCACACGCTGATCGGCTACGAAATTCTCAAGGACAGCCCTTCAAAATATCTCCAGACCGGGGCCGTTATCGCGCTCAGTCATCATGAAAAGTTCAATGGCACTGGCTATCCACACCAGCTCGGCAATCACGAAATTCCCCTGGTTGCACGTATCGTCAGTGTCGCAGATGCCTACGATGCACTGACTTCCGAACGGCCCTACAAGCGGGAATGGTCCGTGCAAAAAGCCGTTGACTATATCAACAGCCAGCGCGGCAAATATTTTGACCCGGAAATCATCGACGCATTTATCGCGCAACTCGACAACATCCTGCGCATCAAACAAGCCCTGATCGACCAGCCAAGAGAATCCGGCGCCCACCGCTAGACAGTTTCCTTCCCGACGCGCGGTACGTAACATAACGCGTGTGCCAATCACCCTGAAACAGACCAGACCGACAATGACAGCCGGCAGACTGACTCTGCTGCTGATGCTGTTACTTTGCCAACTGATTGCACAGGCCACACCGGTTATCGAGTTGCCTGCTCACCGGCTCCATGCACATCAACTCGCCATTATCATCAATGACAATGACCCGCTCAGTCGGCGCATCGGCGCCTACTACCGGAAGGCACGCAATATACCGCTGAAAAATGTACTGCATATTCATATAAAACCCGGTCGTCCAGGCATTAGCGTCAGCCGATTCAATACGCTGTACCAACAGATAAAAAAAGCCACACCACCTGCGGTACAAGCCTATGCCCTCACCTGGGCCGCCCCCTGGCGGGTGGGATGTATGTCCATCACTTCGGCATTCACGTTCGGTTTTGACCGGGCTTTCTGCTCAAAAACACAGTGTGCACGCACCCGTTTTTCACCCGTCTATCACAGTGGCAGCGTTTCGCCTTACGATGATTTCGGCATACGCCCCACCATGGCCATTGCTGCCAGCAGTTTCAAACAGGCCAAAGCCCTGATCGACCGCGGCATTGCCTCGGATGGTAGCCAGCCACCCGGCACCGCCTGGCTTGTCAGTACAACCGACCGGGCACGCAATGTGCGATCGTTTTTTTACCCCACTATCGTGAAAGCCATGAAAGGCTGGATCGACACGCGGATCGCGAAAACCGATGCGCTGAAAAATGTCAGGGATATTCTGTTTTATTTCACCGGGCGCGCCAGCGTGCAGGGGCTGGAAACCCTGACGTTTCGTCCAGGCGCCATTGCCGATCACCTCACCTCCGCCGGCGGTCAACTCACCACCAGCCGTCAAATGAGCGCCCTGCGCTGGCTGGAAGCCGGCGCCACCGGGAGCTATGGCACCGTCACCGAACCCTGCAACCTGACCGGCAAGTTCCCTAACCCGGGCTTTGTCATGGAGTCCTATGGCAGTGGGCGCACGCTGATCGAGGCCTACTGGCAGAGCGTGCAACAACCGGGGGAAGGGATTTTTATTGGTGAACCACTGGCAGCGCCTTTTGATGGGCAACAGGTAGAAGAGAAGGATAATTATGTCTTGCTCACTACGCGCACACTGGCACCGGGGCTATACCGTCTATCGGTATCCCGTAGTCCGGTCGGACCGTTTAAATCACAGCCCTGGGTGCTGAAAGCAGGCTATCACCAGAAAACCTTTCGATTGCCAAAACTGAAGGCAAACTATTATCGGCTGGAGTTGCTTCAGGGCGGTCGGTAAAGGTAGTTGAAATCGTGGCGGGCATGGTAGGCATATCATTCACCGCCATAAGCTTTGAACCAGCGGATTCCGTCCACGACAAAAGAATACAGATAGGTCAGGATGAAAGCCGCCGCGACAAACAGGGTGATCGAGGGGATAAGCCATGCCGCTATCAGCACAGCATTGACCGCACCGACCGCCGTGGCCGATCTGGCCCGGCTCCGAATAAGCGCGTGCATCCTGTAGGGAACCTGCAGTGAGACGGTATGCAGCAGAAACAACGGAATCAGCACACTCCCGGGTTCGAAACCCAGGGGTTGTTCCAACAGCAGCGCAAACAGCAGGTGGCGCATGAGTTCATTGGTGGGCGAACCACCTCCCGAGGCTGTTTCAGGGTTGAGCCGGGCGGTGGCACGGACGATAAGCGAACCCGCCGCGATGGCACTGGCGATCAGGATCATGCCACCGAAATGCGCCCCGACCGCCAGCGCCAGCGCAACATGCGCGACAGCATCACACACATTATCAAGATCGGCACCGAAGCGGCTGCGAATATCCAGCTTGGCCGCCAGAACACCATCGAGGTCATCCATGACATTATTGAAGAGGATTAACGGGATAACGTAACGGTAGCCGTCATCAAGGAACAGTAATACCAGCGGCAGCACACCGAGAATCGATGTCAGGTTGGCGAGGTTCCGGTAAAGGAAGTTTTTCTGCACTTTTTCCATCTTTATCGGCACACCATGGTGCATTCACTCAAACCACCGGCTTCGACAACAAACGCACCCTGTGGCTGTTCAGCTTACCTCCTATACAGGCCGAGGGTCGAGGCCTTGACCCCTGACCAATACTGATCGAACGCCGTATGATCGATCTCAGGCAAGCGTAGGCACTGGCTCGGTGGCGACAAGGGAGCGGCCCGTGATGGAACGGCGACTGCCAAACAGCTTTTCCGCCGCATCAAGGTCTGCCAGGGTGTCGATTTCGTACCACCGATCTGCATCGAAGAAGACCGCGTCGAACGCGAGCGAACCGTCGGCGACCATATCGGCGAATACGGCTTCGTAATATACCCCGATCCTGCCATCTGACACGTAGTTGCTCAGCCTTTCTTCCATCGTCTGCCATGTTTTCAGCGACAGGCTGTAGAGGTTCACCGTCTTGTAGCGGGGTGTAGCGGCGTTGTTACAGTCGGGGTGGAACGCCGCGACCCGGTTTCCGGAACCGAGCGCCACCGTGGTACCGTTCATCCATGGACGCAGCCGGGAAATCGCAATCCGGTCCGGATAGAGCATGTCATCCAGCATCCTGGCTTCGAAAACCAGATCACTTTCCACCAGCAGAAACGGCTCCTGAATCTGCTGGCGTGCCAGCCACAGGGAATAGAGGTTGTTGGTGGTGCGATAGTCGGGATTGACAACGTAATCGACCCGCATGTCACCTGCCTTGTAACGCAGAAATTCACGGATCTGGTCGCCCTGGTGCCCAAGTACCACCACCAGCCGATTGAAGCCCTTTGCTCGCAGGGCGTGAACCAGGCGGTCGAGAATCGCGCGGCCGCCAACCTCGGTGAGACACTTCGGCGCGTTGCGGGTCAATGGCCGCAGGCGGCTTCCTGTCCCTGCGGCAAGTAAAAGTGCTGTGCTTATACGGTTAAAATCAGTCATAGTCGGCCCTCGCAGAGTAAGTCGTTCACTGCTATCGCTGGTTTAAAAAACGCATGCAGTTTCTGACGCCGAATACGTGTAATCCTGATCCTGGTCACTTCGTTGCTTGTCTCCTCCACACTCTCTCGAAAAAGATACGCTTTTCGGGAAAAGCACACGGGTTACGTCGAGTATCGTTCAGACGATACCCTGACGATCGATACGACAATCGTCGTCCGATCCTGGAGCAGATACATGCCAGTGGGGAGCCATAAGGCGAACAAGGCGAACGCCACGGAACTCACTGATACTAATGGATTGAGCCAAAAATATCAATCCAGAGGGGGCAAGCTTACTCGAACGGATGCCGTTTGATCAGGGTTTCTTCCCGGTCGGGGCCGGTGGAGATAATGTCGATCGGTACACCGCACAGGGATTCCACCTTGTCCAGGTAATCACGCGCTGCCTGTGGTAACTGGTCGATTGACTTGGTGCCGACAGTGGATGCTTTCCAGCCGGGCATTTCAATCAGTACCGGTTCACACTTCTCCATCAGGTCGGCGCCAACCGGCGGGATAGTAATTTCCTTGCCATCCAGCTTGTAGGCCACACAGATCTTGACCGTCTCCATGCCGTCCAGTACGTCCAGCTTGGTGATACAGATGCCGGTGACACTGTTGACTTCAAGAGAACGGCGCAGGGACACCACATCCAGCCAGCCGCAACGACGCTGACGACCGGTGGTGGCGCCAAACTCGTGGCCTTTCTCGCCCAGGTACTGGCCGTCGTCATCGAATAACTCGGTCGGGAACGGGCCGGCGCCGACGCGCGTGGTGTAAGCCTTGACGATACCCAGGATATAGTCGAGCGCACGCGGCCCTACGCCACTGCCGCTGGCCGCACCACCGGAGGTCGTCGTCGATGAGGTGACATAGGGATAGGTGCCGTGATCGATATCCAGCAGCGCACCCTGCGCGCCTTCGAACATGACGCTCTTGCCTTCGGCACGCAGCTTGTGCAGCGTACCCGGCACGTCTTCAACCATTGGCGCAATCTGTTCACCCTGCGCCAGCGCTTCATCGAGCACCTTCTGGTAATCAACCGTGTCGGCCTTGAAATAATGCTCCAGCGCGAAGTTGTGATATTCCATTACCTCACGCAGGCGTTCCCTGAAGTGGTTTTCATCGAGCAGTTCGCCGAGACGGATACCGCGACGTGACACCTTGTCTTCATAGGCTGGACCGATACCGCGCCCGGTGGTACCGATGGCCTTTTTACCGCGCGCCACTTCACGGGCCTGGTCGAGTGCAATGTGGTAGGGCAGGATCAGCGGGCAGGATTCACTGATACCGAGGCGTTCACGCGCCGGCACGCCATTGGCTTCCAGTGCTTCAATTTCTTCCAGCAGTGCGGTCGGGGAAAGCACCACGCCATTACCGATCAGGCAACGCACGCCAGCGCGCAGAATACCGGAGGGAATCAGGTGCAGCACTGTCTGCTTGCCATCGATCACCAGGGTATGACCGGCGTTATGGCCGCCCTGGAAACGCACCACGGCGGATGCCCTGTCGGTCAGCAGGTCGACAATCTTGCCCTTGCCTTCGTCACCCCACTGGGTGCCGATGATCACTACATTCTTGCCCATGGAACTCTCTATCCTGTTTCTGAAAACTGTTGAAAAACGGGTCCGGTCTCAGGCGCCAAGTGGCTGAATGACCCATTGCACACCATCCCAGTGCAACACACGGTCACACCCGGTCTCCGCCACATTGCCCGCCTGGCCAGGTAACTGCCGGATAACGATCTCTCCGGCCGCGCGCAACGCTGCGACCTTCTCTGTCAATGCCGCATCGTCTTCCGCAGGCGCCAGTATACCCCCGGCGGGTCTGGACCACGCCCGGTTACCCAGTTCCATCAGGGAACGCAGGTCTGTGCTGAAGCCGGTTGCCGGACGTGCTACGCCGAATACCTTGCCGATATCGTCATAACGCCCGCCACGGGCAATCTCCTGGCCGCGATCCGCCACAAAGGCGGCAAATACTACACCGGTCTGGTACTGGTAACCGCGCAATTCGGCGAGATCGAAATGCAAGCTCACCTCCGGCAAGCGCTGCGCAGCCAGCTCGGCGATATGTTGCAGATTATCCAGTGCCGCCAACACACTGTCACCACTCCCGGCCAGCAATTCCCCGGCGCGCTGCAACACATCCCGGTCGCCATTCAGCGTTGCCAGACCCGCCAGCCGCTCACGCTGTGCCGTTGACAGGTCCAGCCCTCCCAGGAATTCGTTGATTTCAGGGATCGCCTTGCGCTGCAACGCGTCAAACAGCAGGGCTTCCTGTTCCGCATCGAGGTTGGCGTCACGCGCCAGCCCGCGGTAGATGCCGACATGGCCCAGGTCGATATACACGTCATCGATGCCAGTCAGGCACAGGGTCTCGACCATCAGCTGGAGAATTTCGACATCACTCTCCGCGCCTTCGTGTCCGAACAGTTCCGCCCCCACCTGCATGGGACTGCGCGAACCGGCAAAACCATCCGGTCGCGTGTGCAACACGGTGCCGAGATAGCACAAACGGCTCGGCGCCTCGCGTTGCAGGCCATGCGCATCGATACGCGCCGCCTGCGGCGTCATGTCGGCGCGCAGTCCCAGCAGACGACCGGATAGCTGGTCGATCAGCTTGAAGGTCTGCAGGTCGAGATCATGCCCGGTGCCGGTCAGCAGGGAATCCAGGTAGTCGACAAAGGGCGGGATTATCAGTTGATAACCCCAGCCGCGATACAAATCCAGCAATTCACGGCGCAACTGTTCCAGCCGCGCAGCCGGTTCCGGCAACAGCTCTTCGATGCCCTCTGGCAGTAACCAGCGATTGTTGTTTTTAATCACGTCGGTATCGTCCTAGCGAACCCAGTACAGTAAAGCCACACCGGCCAGCATACTCACCAGCCCGGCAATGCGCAGGCTGTGGTCGTCCA
>JALWRY010000503.1 GCA_027080445.1 Thiohalobacter sp.
CGAGCCGTAACCGGGATGACGAGTTGACCGGTGTGGTGATGGTATTCCACGACGTTGGACAGGCGCGCAAGCTGGCCAGGCAGCTGTCGTTCCAGGCGCGCCATGATCCACTGACCGGCCTGTTCAATCGCCGTGAATTCGAGGTGCAGCTGGAACGCCTGCTGGAGGGCGCCCGCACGGCTGACCTTCAGCATGCGCTGTGTTACATCGATCTTGACCAGTTCAAGGTCGTAAATGACGTGTGTGGACACAGCGCCGGAGATGAATTATTGCGCCAGCTATCGGTGCTGTTACAGCGCCAGGTTCGCGAAGCGGATGTGCTGGCGCGTCTTGGCGGGGATGAATTCGGTGTATTGCTGACGCATTGCAGTGCCGACCAGGCGGTTCGTATCGCCGAGAATATTCGTACGGCGGTGCGGGATTTTCGTTTCCTCTACGGCGAACGAAGTTTTGAAATCGGCGCCAGTATCGGGGTGGTTGCCATCACGGCGCAGAGCCGTTCGGTTTCCGAATTGATGAGTGCCTCCGATATGGCCTGTTATGCCGCCAAGGATGGCGGGCGTAATCGTGTACACCTGTTTGAACACAGTGACGCGGAGCTCAACGAGCGCCGTGGCGAGATGGACTGGGTTTCGGAGATTCGCCTGGCGCTGGATGAAGAACGCTTTTACATGGTGTATCAGCCCATTGTTCCATTATGCCGGGACGGTGGCGGACCGCCGGCGCAGTACGAGTTCCTGTTACGCATGAGAGACAGGGAAGGGGGTGAAGTATTGCCGATGGCCTTTCTTCCCGCTGCCGAGCGTTACCATCTCATGGTGCGCATCGATAGCTGGGTTGTCGACACTGTCATGAAATTGCTGGAAACCTTCAGCCAGTTGCCGGGTGACAGTGGCGTTGTGATCAACCTGGGTGGTACATCGCTGGCCGACCCGGGTTTTGTGGATTTCCTCGAACGCCGGCTGGTGTCGGCGGCTATCCCGGCAAGCCGGATCTGCTTTGAGATTACCGAGGCCTCGGCCATTTCCAACCTGCGGACCATTCGTGACGCCATCGGGCGCCTGCGCACGCTCGGTTGCCGGTTTGCACTGGATGATTTCGGCAGTGGCCTGAGCGCATTCGGTTACCTCAAGGAACTGGAAATTGATTACATCAAGATCGATGGCAGTATCGTACGGAACATGGTCACCAGTGAACTGGACGCGGCCATGGTGCGGGCGATCAATGATATCGGGCACGCGGTTGGTGTTCGCACCATAGCCGAGTTTATCGAAACACCGGAAGTGCGCGAGCAGCTGGCTGCACTGTGTGTGGATTACGGCCAGGGTTACTGTATTGCCAGGCCGCGCCCGGTCGAGGAATTACTGGCGTCGCACCAGCCGCGGCTCGACCTGGCCTGAATACCGGGCAGGTTTCAGTCGTGCAGCGTTTCTGCTGCGTATACCGTGTTTTGCATCAGTGTCGCGACCGTCATCGGTCCGACCCCGCCGGGTACCGGTGTAATCCAGGCAGCGCGTTCCCTGGCCGCCTCGAAACCGACATCGCCGATCAGGCCGGATGCGGTACGGTGTATCCCGACATCGATGACCGTCGCTTCCGGTCGTATCCATTCACCGGGTACCAGTCCCGGTTTGCCGGCTGCCACCACCAGGATTTCCGCGGCGCGCACATGGGCTTCCAGGTCTTCGGTAAAGCGATGGCAGCAGGTGACAGTGGCGCCGGCAAGCAGGAGTTCCAGCATCATCGGTCGGCCCACGTGGTTTGAAGCGCCCACAACAACGGCTTCGCGGCCGTGGTAGGTTTCATCCGTGCTGTCGAGCAGGGTGATGATGCCGCGCGGCGTACACGGACGCAGTTGCGGCATGCGAACGGCAAGACGACCGATGTTGTAGGGATGAAACCCGTCCACATCCTTGTCCGGCCGAATGCGTTCGAGCACCGTCTGGGTGCTGATCTGTTCCGGTAGCGGTAGCTGGACCAGGATGCCGTCAATCTCGTCATCGTTATTGAGTGTATCGATCAATTCCAGCAAGGCCGGTTCGCTGGTGTCTTCCGGCAGATCCCACGAACGCGACAGCAGGCCGATCTCCTCGCACGCCGCGCGTTTGTTACGAACGTAGATTTCGGAAGCCGGATCGCTGCCTACCAGCAGCACGGCAAGCCCGGGACGACGTTTGCCGGCGGCCAGTCGCGCCTCGATGTGTGCCTTTGCCTGCTGACGAGTGCTGGCTGCTATCGCTTTACCATCGATGATGCGGGCGCTCATGCGAAAATCCGTGTCCTGACTCTGCTTCGGGAAGGCCGGCGATTCTCGCACGCACGCCGCAAGCGGACAAGCGCGGGGGAAATTTTCTGGTATACTGGCCAGCTTCGGCCGTTGACGCTGGGCGGGTGGAACCGTATTATCGCCCGCCAATCCGGTATGGGTTCTACTGCCGAATACGGGGTATAGCGCAGCCTGGTAGCGCGCCTGCTTTGGGAGCAGGATGTCG
>JALWRY010000504.1 GCA_027080445.1 Thiohalobacter sp.
ATATGGAAGCACCCGCATCCGGGGACGATTCCACGTTCGCAAGGGGTTCAATATCCAGGTCGCAGTCGCCGTCCACCCATTCGAAGATTTCTCCCAGCTGTTCACGGCTGATATCGCCTTTCAGCGTCAGCTTCCAGGAGAGAAAACATTCTTCGGGGTCAAAATCCTCGAAAACAGGCAGTGATCCGGTGTTGACTTCAACCCGGAGATCACCGAGTTCCGCCAGCTCGCGGAACATACGCACCGGGTCATTACCGGTTTTCAGTAATTCGGTATAGGGTTTGAAATCGATCAGCCAGCCCGCCACGGCCTCGTCGCCGACTGTCGATACAACGGCTGTCGCACCGGTACCGGAATCCTGCCCCAGCATAGCTTCCAGCCTGGACTGGGTTGAAGCCGCACGCTCGGCATCAAACTCACCCTCATCACGCGCAGCTTCGAGCATATCGCGCAATACATCGCCGGATTCCAGCAGCAGGTTCAGGGCCGCTTCGGTAATTTCCCGTTCGCCTTCGCGCATCTGGTCCAGGAGGGTTTCCATGACATGGGTAAAACCGGCAACGGCGGTAAAACCAAAGGTACCGGAACCACCCTTGATAGAATGCGCCGAACGGAAAATCAGGTGGATAAGTTCGGGGTCATCGACGCCCTGGCTGAGATCCAGCAGCGCATTTTCCATCGCCTCCAGGCCTTCGAAACTTTCCTCGAAAAAGACCTGATGAAATTGACTGATGTCAATACTCATCGGCGGCTACCCCAGCACGCGTTTAACAGTCGACAGCAGCTGGTCCGGGTTGAAGGGCTTTACAATCCAGCCAGTGGCGCCGGCCGCCTTGCCCTCCTGTTTCTTGTCCGCCCCTGATTCGGTTGTCAGCATCAGTAACGGGGTGAATTTATAGTTTGGCAGGGTCCGCAACTCCTTGATCAGCGCAATACCATCCATGCGCGGCATGTTGACATCCGAGATCACAAGGTTGAAGCTGCCTTTCCTCGCCAGCTCCAGCGCCTCTACACCATCGGCCGCTTCCGTCACAGTGTGCCCTGCCTGTTTCAGCGTGAAGCTCACCATTTGCCGCATGGAATTCGAATCGTCCACTGCCAGTATCGTCGCCATATTGTTCCTGCTCCTTGTCTCTTTCCCTGAGTTTTAGTCGGCTTCCGTTAAAGCCAGGTGTTCGCTCATGCCCAAAAGTTCAACGGAACGACTGACCGCCTCACTGGGGTTCACCCACTGAAGGCGATGGCTGGTTTGCGCGAGTGTTCGCTGTACCTGGTATAACAGCTGAATAAAGGCGGTATCGATACGCGTGACAGCTTTACCGTCCAGGACGATATCACCGCCCTTGTCGATGCGTTGCGCGAATTGCGGGTAGAATTCGGCTGTCTGTGCGATAGTCAATTCGGCTTTAAGCACCATAACATCATCTTTCATATCGGCCGCATTTTCCGGTTGAATCATATGTCAACTTCCTGCAAACAGATTACTTGCCGCGCTATCGGCAACTTGTGTTACGACTTAAGCGGTGATTGCAATACTTTACGCTCAATAATTTTATGCAGAATTCCTGCCACTGTCGGGATACCTTCTCCGGTTCGAAATATCAGCTCAATAGCTATCTTCAGCCGCCGCTTCGCCCTGTTAATTCGAAAGAATTGTCGTTAAATTGACGACCGCATGACGGAAATTCGACGCTCTCCGGATGAGCAATAAAGGAACCATCCTGACCAGCAACAAACGCAAGTGTCCTGTTCTATGGCTGGTGTGACACCCGGGACATTCAACGATTGGAGAGGACCGTTTCCAGTAAACCCTCAACATCGACCAGCAAACAATCCTTGTCACTGCCCGTGCTAAGATAACCCTTCAGCGCACGCGCCAGCCTTTCCTCACTAGCCACGCCCAATGTGCTGGTGTTGGTAATCTGATCCGATGTAAAACTCACCATGTCACTGATTTCATCCAGTCGCAGCGCAACACGTGGCGCTTTGCCATCCGTGGTAACGAACAGTAAAACCGAGCGGATACTATCCTGGATCTGCCCACGAGCACGATCGAACAGGCGACGCAATTCCACCAGTGTGGTAATGCGTTCTACGCCGAGATCTTTCAGGGCATGTTCCGAAAAACCCTTCTCCTTGAGTCCCAGCAATTTGTCCGCCAGTGAGTGGATGCGCTGATGTGGCGTATCAAACTGGGACATAATCTCTTTCAGTTCTTCGTCACGCGTCTCGAAGTGGTCGTACCACTGTCCAAAGGCGCAGTGATGCGGATTACGCGCCTTGGTAAAAGGCTCGTCAGTCTTTATCGAGTGTTCCAGAGCGTTCAGCCAGTCGACATGATCCTGCTCACGGGTCACCAATGTGCTGATCAGGGTTTCTTTTTGATCGCTGCATGAACTTATACCGAGAAATTCGGCAAAATCGAATACCCGAACAGGTACACCATGGTGCTTGACTGTACGCAGCTGACCTCGCCCCCCGCAAG
>JALWRY010000505.1 GCA_027080445.1 Thiohalobacter sp.
ATAATCCACCAGCAAATCACCGCAACGCAGGGTGTAGCGTTCAAAACGCCCGGGGTCCTCCTCGAACAGGCGGCGCATGTGTAACTCGCCGATGTCATTGAAATGTGCTTCCAGCGCTTTCCACGCCGGCTTTTCGGTCAGTTTTTTCATAAGAGTGTGCTTCTCGCTTCAGCCTCGCTCATCGTCACTGTCATCCAGCGTATTCCGCCAGTATTGATCCTGGCGCGGGAACAGCCGGCCGGCCTCTTTCGGCCCCCAGCTGCCGGCGCTGTAACCGGTAATGTAGTCGCGTTCGACCGCCCATTCCTTCAGGACGGGGTCGACGACCTTCCAGGCCCAGCTCACTTCGTCGTAACGCAGGAAATGTGAGTGGTCCCCCTCGATCACGTCCAGCAACAGCGCCTCGTAGGCATCCAGCTGGTTGGGGTTGATCCCGCAATAACTGGCGTCGAGCCGGGTGGTTTCCGTGCGCATTTCCAGCCCGGTCTGCTTGACCTGCATCTCCATGCGGATACATTCATTCGGTTGCAGGTTCATGAGAATCCAGTTGGGTTCAAGACGCTGGATCTGTGTCTCGCGGAACAACTGCTGCGGCGGGTGCTTGAAACGGATCGCCACCATGGAGTTGCCCTTTGCCATGCGCTTGCCGGTACGCAGGAAGAACGGCACATTACGCCAGCGCCAGTTATCGATAAACAGTTTCATCGCCGCGTAGGTTTCCGTCACGCTGTCGGCCGGTACACCGGGCTCGTCGAGATAGCCCGCAGCCTTTTCACCATTAACGGTGCCGGCCGTATATTGTGCACGCACGGCGTGTGCATTGACCGCGCTTTGCGGAATTGGCCGGATTGAACGCAACACCTTGACCTTCTCGTCACGCAGCGATTCGGCATCCATACTGGCCGGCGGTTCCATCGCCACCAGTGTCAACACCTGCAACAGGTGACTCTGGATCATGTCCCGCAAGGCCCCCGCGCCGTCGTAGTAGCCGGCACGCCCCCCGGTACCCAGCGATTCGGAATGGGTGATCTGTACATGATCGATGTAGTTACGGTTCCACAAGGGCTCCAGCATCAGGTTGGCGAAACGAAAGACCAGCAGGTTCTGTACCGTGCCCTTGCCCAGGTAGTGGTCGATACGGAAAATCTGTGATTCCCGGAAGTCACGGTTCAGGCTGTGGTTCAGGCTTTCCGCGCTTTCCAGGTCATAACCGAAGGGCTTTTCGATCACCAGCCGCCGCCAGCCACCGTCCTCGGTCGCCAGCCCGCAGTGCCCGAGTTGACGACTGACCTTGCCGAATTGCGCCGGGCTGATGGCCATGTAGAACACCATATTGGGTGCAAAACCGTCGCCATTCTGCAACAGATTTTGCAGGGCCGGGAGTGCCGCTTCATCGGCCAGGTCACCCTGGAAGAAGTACAGGCGCTTGAGAAAACGCTCCAGCACTTCTGGCTGTGTTTCCCGCTCGGCCAGCCACTCGCCGACCTGGGCGCGCCAGGCAGCGTCATCCCACTCGCGTCGTCCAAAACCGACAATTCTCAGGCCATCCGTCAAACGCCCGGCGGCATCAAGATGGTACAGCGCCGGGATCAGCTTGATACGTGACAGGTTGCCCGTCGCGCCGAAAATTACAAAAGTACAGTCTTCCATGTCCTGGTTTCCACCTTTTCCGGGCCCCGTCTCGCAGGGCGGTTACTCTCAATGATAGTCACTCTGACAACCGTGTACCGTAACAACTGCCGAGCCTTGCATCTTGCGCTAGAATACGACGCCCCGGCAAAAAGGCCAGAGCCGCATTCATGGATATTCTGTTCGCCAGCAGCGAAGCACACCCGTTAGTCAAGACCGGCGGCCTCGCCGACGTGTCCGGCAGCCTGCCGCGCGCTATTCGTAATTTAAAGCAAGAAATACGCCTGATCCTTCCGGCCTACCCGGATGCCGTGAAAAACGCCGGTTCCGTGAAAACCATCGCGACCCTGGATCTGCCCGGCGCCAGCCAACCGGTACGACTGCTGCAGGCTCGTCTGCCACACACCCGTGTACGCCTGTACCTGGTCGACTGTGCAGAATATTTTGGCCGTGAAGGCGGCCCCTACAGCGCGCCGGACGGCACGGACTGGCCGGACAACGCCGACCGCTTTGCCCTGTTTGCGCAGGCGGTATTCGCCGTCGCCATGAACCAGGCCGGCCTGGACTGGCAACCGCAACTGGTACACTGCAATGACTGGCAGACCGGGCTCGTGCCGGCTTTACTGGCACAGGAAAGCCGGCGCCCGGCTACCCTGTTCACCATCCACAACCTCGCCTACCAGGGGCTGTTTGACTGGCATACCTTCCAGCGGCTGGACCTGCCGGCCGACTGGTGGTCACTGGACAGGCTGGAGTTTCACGGCAAGCTGTCCTTCATCAAGGGCGGACTGGTGTTCGCCGACTGGATCAGCACCGTCAGCCCCCGTTACGCGGAAGAAATCTGC
>JALWRY010000506.1 GCA_027080445.1 Thiohalobacter sp.
TCACATCAGCTCCGGCAACACCTGTGACGACTGCCATAACACCAACAGCTGGTCCGGCGCCGTCTTCGATCACGCCAATGTCAGCAGTAACTGCGCCAGCTGCCACAACGGTTCTACGGCAACCGGCAAGAATGCCTCGCATATCCAGACCAATAACCTCTGCGAGGACTGTCACCGGACCAGCGGCTGGTCACCGGTGACTCGCGTGGACCATGCCGACGTGATGGGCAGTTGCTTCTCCTGCCATAACGGCACCATCGCCACCGGCAAATCCGCCAATCACATCAGCTCCGGCAACACCTGTGACGACTGCCATAACACCAACAGCTGGTCCGGCGCCGTCTTCGATCACGCCAATGTCAGCAGTAACTGCGCCAGCTGCCACAACGGCACCACGGCAACCGGCAAGAATGCCACGCATATCCAGACCAATAACCTCTGCGAAGACTGTCACCGAACCAGTGGCTGGTCACCGGTGGTTCGCGTCGATCATGCTGATATCATTGGCACCTGTTTCTCGTGCCATAACGGCAGCACCGCCACAGGCAAATCCGCCAACCACATCACTTCCAGCAATACCTGTGACGATTGCCATACCACCAACAGCTGGTCAGGCGCGGTGTTTGACCATAACAGTGTTTCGCCAGGCACCTGCAATAGCTGCCACAACGGGAGCACTGCGACCGGGAAGACCTCTAACCATATCCAGACCAGCGCACAGTGTGATGCCTGTCACTCGACCAATGCCTGGACACCGGCGAACTTCGATCACAATAGCGTAAGCGGATCATGCTCGACCTGCCATAACGGCAGCACGGCGACCGGCAAGTCCGGCAATCACTTCGTGACCAACCTGCAGTGCGACACCTGTCACGATACTACCCGGTGGACACCCATCAACTTCCGGCACAGTTCAGGAAACTATCCTGGTGACCATCGTGGCAATTTATCCTGCACCGCGTGCCACCGCAGTAACTCACAAACCGTGACCTGGACGTCACCCGCCTATCAGCCGGATTGCGCCGGTTGCCATGCGGGCAACTACAAGGCCGGGGAACACAAGAAAACGAAAAATCCACGAACCAACTACACAGTCAGCGAACTGCGTGATTGTACAGGCAGCTGTCATACCTATAGCGATACCAGCCTGACGACCATCACGAAACATCGCAGTGGAGAGCACCGTGTCAGTGACGGAAGCTTTGACTGAGACAAAATGATGGATCATATCCTGAACCGACCGGCAGGGCTTTGCCTGGCCCTGCTGGTCTTTTTTACCGGCACATCGGCAATCGCCGCCCCTGTACGCAACAAGGTACTGGAAGAAGTCACGCTTCAGCAGGATAACGGGCAACCGGTGCTGGATATCCAGCTCTCGTTCGTTTTCAGCTACCTGGGGCATTTCCCGCTCGATGAAGGCAGGGAATTACGTATCCGGCTGAAACCGGTCCGGGTCGCACCTTCAGATCGAAAAAGTGTCTTTGCCCGGGAAAGCCTGACACCGGTAAATGCCGCAGACTTCGCCATCGATGAAGTCGTCTATGAAGGCGACGTAAAGGAAGGCCCCAGGCTTACCATATATTTCGACCACCCTGTCCATTACCACGTCGTACCCGACGCCGACTACCGTGGCATAAAAATCTTTCTTGACCCTTCAGACTAATGCACATGACTTCTTTTACAAGCAAAGGATTGCGGTTGCTGGCCCTGGCCGGCCTGCTCCTGAGATCCGTTTCAATTTTCGCGTCCGGCGGTGTCATCGATACCGTCGACATCGATGACAGCCGAAACCCGGCAACCATACTGATTGAGTTCAATGTTCCCATGCAATACATTACGCATGCGCCTGAACGACGCGGCGAAGAACTTGTCATCAACCTGCGCACGGTAACCAGTGGCACTTTCTCGCTACAGACCTTTGCCAATGAACATCAGACCGTTGTCGCGAAACGCAGCGCACGCGTACCGCTTATTGACGCCCGCTATGACCCGATTGATGCGGAACGCGGGACCCTGTCACTACGCTTCAAGCGCAAGGTCAGTTATAAACTTTACCCGGACAGTGACAGGCGCGGCCTGAGAATCGAGGTTGTCACCAATGAAAATATCGTCAAAACACCCGCCACCGCCCACACTCTGAACAGGCATCGAAATTCAGGGAAAGTGATCCGTGATGTCAACTATACAGAACACTATGTCATCAACCTGGAGTCCTCATTACGAAAGGTTTCCCGGCCGGCAGCCGGTAGTTTACCCATGGGTCGCGGCAAGGTTCTGTACACAACGAAGTTCCCGATAGACGGCCGCGTCTGGTCCCGCTTGCGTATCGGCTTCTTTGAAACACGTGCACTGGCGAAAGCCGCGCTGAGGAAACTGAAAAAACACTACCCGGGCGCCTGGGTAGACTATGCCAGCGCCAGTGAAATTACGGCCGCACTCAAGCAAACCGGGAAAAAGCCCGTGGTACGCAAACGGCCTGTACCGAGAATTATACCCACCCTGCCAAAGGTGCCGGACGAGAAAATCGCCGCCTTGATGGAGCAGGCGCGACAGTCCATGGCAAAAAACAACATTGACCATGCGATCCAGCTGTATACCAAAATACTGCGATACCCGGATAACCCGTATCGCCAGGATGCACTGGAATATCTTGGTGTCGCCAGAGAACGAAAAGGACAAATCGCCCATGCGGTTCGTGAGTACAACCGCTACCTGGCGCTGTATCCAAAAGGTGATGGCGCCGAAAGGGTTGCCCAGCGTCTGGCAGGCATCACGACGGCAAGGCTGGCACCCAAACAGGAAAAGTCCCGCAAGCGCCGCACTGCCCGCCGCCCCGAATGGGAAGTTTATGGCGGGCTTTCACAGTTCTACCGGCGTGACGAGAGTACCACCGATGCGGCCGGCGATATCGTTACCCAGTCATCCCTGTCGACCGACCTGGACATTACTGCGCGCAGGCGCGGTGAGCGCTATGACGTACAGTCCCGCTTTACCGGTTCCTACCTGTATGATTTTCTCAGCAATGGCTCGGGTGACAGTACGACCGTCAGCAGTCTGTATACCGATATTGCTGACAAGGCCCACGGGCTTTCGGCACGGATTGGTCGCCAGTCCCGTAACACCGGCGGTGTACTCGGCCGATTTGACGGGCTGCTGGCCGGCTATCAACTGACTAACCGTATCCTCGTCAATGCCGTGGCCGGCTTCCCGGTACAATCCACACGGGACCAGGTAAAGACCGGACGCTATCTTTATGGCATCAGCTCTGACCTTGGCACCTTCGCCAATGCCTGGGACTTCAATATCTTTTATATCGAACAGCAGAACGACGGCATCCTGGATCGCCGGGCCGTCGGTGGTGAAGCCCGTTACTTCGACCCGAAACGTTCCATGCTGAGTTTCGTCGACTATGATATTTCCTATGACTCGCTGAATACGCTGATTTTCCTCGGCACATGGACTATGGCGGACCGGACGATCATCAATGCCTCGTTTGACTATCGCAACAGCCCCATACTGACGACATCAAACGCGCTGCAGGGTCAGACGACACACAGCCTGGATACGCTGCAGAATACTTTCAGCGACAGCCAGATCCGCGATCTGGCAGAAGACCGCACCGCCCAGTCCACAAGCCTCACGCTGGGCGCTACACACCCGCTGAACGAGAAATTTCAGATCAGCGGCGACCTCACCACGACAAAACTCTCTGATACCAAGGCATCAGGTGGCGTGGCGAAAGTACCGGGGACTGACTATGAATTCTTCTACAATCTCCAGTTCATCGGCAGCAACCTGCTCATGCCGGGTGATGTCAGCGTAGCCGGGTTACGCTATTCAGACGCAACCAGCAGTCACACCGCTACGCTGTCGCTGAACAGCCGTTTCCCGTTCCGCAATGTCTGGCGCGTGAATCCGCGTATGCGCATCGATTACCGGGACAACCTCAGCAACAACTCCACGCAATGGACCGCCGCGCCCTCGATGCGTATCGACTACCGCTGGCGAAAACGCTACCGCTTTGAAACCGAGTTTGGCGGCGAATGGTCGACACAGAAATTGCCCAATGATACCCAGGACTCTTCCTCGTTCTTCTTTAACCTCGGCTACCGCGCTGATTTCTAGCGGGCAACACGCTGCGCTCAGTCGTCGTCCTCGTCACGATCTTCATTACGCGCTTCGTCATCGAACAGGGCCGCCACGGCATCTGCAATAATCTCATGTCCCTGGCTGGTCGGGTGGATACCGTCCCAGAACAGGTAACGTTTGGGGTGTTTACAGATCGCACCAACGACCACGCCGGGAGTAATACAGGTTTGCGTAACATTCTGCAGATCAAATTTATCAGGCTGCATCACGACCCGGTTAAACAGTGCAAACAGGTCGAAGCGGATCAGGTTCAGCGCGGGGAAGAGCGCATTCAGATTATCGAGCGCCATACCAAGACCCATGTTGTACTGGCCTGACAGGAACAGGGCGCCACCCTGCGCCGCCGGACCCTGCAGACGGACGGCCGGCACGAGCGAAAGATCCGGGCCGTTAAACACGAGGATATTTTGCGCACCTGACGCAGCAAGCGTCACAATATTATCGGCCACCGCCTTCACGGTATCGGACAGTATCCCGACACTCGTCGCTCCGCCGGGATCACTACCCAGCGCAACCAGCGCATCGCGCAGGTCATTACCGCCGATGAAAAGTACATATAAGGCATCAGGGTCTGCGACACCACCCTGGTTACCCAGGTAGAGCGAGACCTGTGCGGTCAGGTCAACCGAACCGCCGGCACGCGCCCTTGCGCCGCCAACGGCATAATTGGAGAAGGCCACCGGGTCACGAAACGCCGCCCCGGCGCGAAGATCCATTTCATGAGCGAATCGTTCCGCCCAGGTACGGCCATTGCTGAAGTGTTGCCCACCAATGGCATAGGGCGCATCGGGAATCAGCATAAACGGCGGCCTGCTGGTCTGGCCGGTCAGCACAAAGGCATTGCCCGGGTCGGAAAGGCTATCGCCAAAAACAACAATATCGCTGTAATTCTGATCGGCCAGTGCGGGGGCGCCCAGCACCAGCCCCAGCAGGAAAAACATACGGGTAAGGGTCTGTCGAAATATTTGTGTTGGCATTTTATTCTCCTCCTGTACAGACGTCTGGCGTTGCCGCCTTCACCGGTTTCCCGGACAGAAGTCTTATATGCAGCAGGCTGCGGATACTGTCAAGCAAGTCCCGTTTATACGGCAACCTGTCAACCTGATTTTCGCTTCAATTCCACACGTTTGCGTAACAAAGTTGCCGCAGCCAGCATGTTTTCCAGTGCTGCCTCCACCTCCGGCCAGGCACGTGTTTTCAGCCCGCAATCCGGATTGATCCATAAACGTTCCGGCGGGATACGCTGCGCGGCCTTCTCCATCAGCAACACAATATCATCCACATCGGGCACATTCGGCGAATGGATATCATAGACGCCGGGACCGATTTCGTTGGGATAGGCGAAGTCTTCGAAAACATCGAGCAGTTCCATGTCGGAGCGCGAGGTTTCAATGGTGATCACATCCGCATCCATCGCGGCTATCGCTTCGATGATGTCATTGAATGCCGAGTAACACATGTGCGTGTGGATCTGCGTCTTGTCGGCAACACCGCTGGCGCACAGGCGAAAGGCATTCACCGCCCAGCCAAGATAGCCGTCCCACTCGCTTTTACGCAACGGCAAACCTTCACGCAACGCCGCCTCATCGATCTGGATAATAGGAATACCGGCCTTCTCAAGATCCAGCACTTCATCACGCAACGCCAGCGCGATCTGGGCACAGGTTTCGGCACGTGGTTGATCATCACGTACGAAGGACCAGTTAAGCATCGTCACAGGGCCTGTCAGCATGCCCTTCATCGGCCGGTCAGTGCAGGATTGGGCAAAACGTATCCAGTCAACCGTCATCGGCGCGGGACGCTCGATATCACCATAGATAATGGGCGGCTTGACGCAACGCGAGCCATAGGACTGCACCCAGCCATTGTCAGTAAACGCAAAACCATCGAGCTGTTCACCGAAGTATTCCACCATGTCATTACGTTCCGGCTCGCCGTGTACCAGGACATCGAGACCCAGTGCTTCCTGACGGCGAACTGTATCGGCAATTTCAGCTTTCATACGGGCCTGGTACCCGGCTGCATCGATCCTGCCCCGGCGGTAATCACGGCGGGTCGCACGAATATCCGCCGTCTGCGGAAAAGAACCGATGGTTGTGGTCGGGAACAGCGGCAAATTAAGCCGGCTGCGCTGCAGGGGGGCGCGTTCCTGATAGGGCCGGTTTCGGCTGGTCTGTGTATCGTCAACGGCCTTCAGCCGCTTCCTGACCGCTTCCCGGTGTATGTCTGTCGAACCACGACGCGCTGCAATAGCCGCACGGGATTGCGTTAACTCGCCAGCGACTGCATCCCGGCCCTTGTCGAGCGCACGTCCCAGCACCGTAATTTCGTCCAGTTTCTGCTTGGCAAAAGCCAGCCAGTTTTTGATATTGGCAGGGAGTCCTGTTTCGGTCTCAAGGTCAACCGGTACGTGCAACAGGGAACAGGACGGCGCCAGCCACAGGCGCTCGCCCAGTCGTTCATGCACGGGTCCCAGGGTTTGCAGGACGCGATCCAGATCCGTCCGCCAGATATTGCGTCCGTCGACACAGCCCACCGACAATATTTTATACGGCGGCAATTGATCCAGTACGCCGGCAAGCTGTTCCGGTGCGCGTACCGTGTCGATATGCAGTCCCTCCACCGGCAAACGACACGCCAGCCCCAGGTTATCCCCCAGCCCACCAAAATACGTCGCCAACAGACGCTTAACACCATTACCCGACCAACGGCTGTAAACCGACTCAAACGCCACCTTCCAGTCCTGCGGCAGCTCGAGGACAAGGATCGGCTCATCGATCTGCACCCACTCGACACCCTGTTCCTTGAGTGTTTGCAGAATTTCACCGTAAACCGGTAACAACTTGTCGAGCAGCTCCAGCTTGTCGAAGACACCCCCCTTACATTTTCCCAGCCACAGGTAACTCAACGGGCCGGTGATGACCGGTTTCACCCGGTACCCCAGCGCCATGGCCTCGGCGACCTGGTCAAATAACTGCGAGGAAGACAGGGAAAATGCCTGCTCCGACTGAAACTCCGGGACCAGGTAGTGATAGTTGGTATCGAACCACTTGGTCATTTCGCAGGCAGCTACCGCTTCTCCCGAGGGCGCACGTCCACGCGCCATACGAAAACGCGTATCCAGGTCAACATTGCCGCCCGGGTGATGAAAACGTGGTGGCACAACACCCAACAGGCAGGACATATCCAGAACCTGGTCATACCAGCTGAAATCTCCGACAGGGATCAGATCCAGCCCGGCATCCGCCTGTGCCGCCCAGTGGCGGGCGCGTAGCGTCCTGCCAACCTGCTCCAGCGCTTCACGGTCCGTATCGCCCTTCCAGTAGGCTTCAAGCGCCCGCTTTAATTCACGCTGCGCGCCAATGCGTGGAAATCCAGGATTATGTGTCACTGTCATGCCGCTGCCTTTTGTATCGTTTTCAGTTGCACCGCAGTATGGTTAAGACCTAAAATCGTTTCAATTTCATATTTCTACTAATTATTATGAATTTTTTTCATTATGTCGCTTGAGTTGAGACACCTGCGCAGTTTTGTTGCCATCGAGGAAACCGGCAGCCTGGCGCGTGCTGCAGAACGCCTGCACCTTACCCAGTCGGCGCTGTCACACCAGATCAAGGTGCTGGAATATTACTACGATACCCCGTTGTTCCTGCGCTCCACCAAACCCCTGAAACTGACGCCCGCCGGACACAAACTGCTGAGTCTGGCGCGAGTTGTCCTGCCCCGCGTTGAACAAACCGAAACAGCACTGAAACGCGTTGCGCAGGGGAAATCAGGGCGTTTGCATATTGCGATAGAATGTCATGCCTGTTTTGAATGGTTACTCCCGGTGCTGGATCATTACCGGGAAGCCTGGCCGGATGTCGAAGTGGATATCCGCCTGGGCGTCAGTTTTGATCCACTCCCCGCCTTACAGAGCGGTACAGTCGACCTGGTGATCAGCTCGGACCCGGTATCACGAAGTGACCTGGTCTTCGAGCCTCTTTTCGACTACCAGGCACTGCTGGTACTGGCGCGAAACCATCCCCTGACGGAAAAAGACTACGTCGAGGCCAGCGACCTGGTGGATCAGACACTGATCACCTACCCCGTCGAACGCAAACGCCTGGACGTGTTTACCCGTCTCCTGCAACCGGCCGGCATCGAACCGGCCGCAATTCGACAAGCCGAGTTGACCGCCATCATCCTGCAACTGGTTGCCGGCCAACGCGGTGTGGCCGTATTGCCGGACTGGGTCGTACGTGAACCGGTCCGACAACGACGCCTCTCCGTACGCGCACTGGGGCGTTCAGGTATGTTCGGTACGTTATATGCCGCCGTACGCCATGCAGACCGGCAAGCGGCGTATATGGAATCGTTTATTAAGCTGGCCTGTACAGTGCCTGCTGTTACGTAGCGGTCAGACCCGCTCCAGGCAAGCACGGCGCCGGAGAGTCTCGAAGCTGTTGGACGCAGACCCAACGCCGCGTAGTACGAAGGATGAACAGACCCGGGGCACATACATTGTGTCCCGAGTGCGTGCCTGATTTCAGAACTTCAGTGGTAAGCCGCGTATAATGGCGTAATGCCAGCCTCCAGCACACAATTACCTGACCTTTTTTTTACCGCGATTGAGCAGGAACTGCAGGGCCACCCGGCCGGGATGCGAGAATATGAATTGATTGGAATTCTGAGAGACAGGGGGTTTTTTGACTTCCTGCCCCCGCCTCCTGCCGATCCCCTTCAGCTGTTCCGCGCTCACTTCCTGCTTTTTCACGCGCTCTACACACTCGGGGACAGACTTTCTTCATCAGAACAGGGACGGCTTGAAATCGGCCCCCTGTGTATTCGCCGTCTGCCATGGTCAGCCGGTGATAGCTCACTGACCACACCCGACCCCCTGCGCACCTACTACCTGGACTGGTCAAATCTTGATGGGACGACAGAAGACGATGTCTGCAAGCTGATCGCCTCTTTCTGGAACCGGCTTGGCAAGTTTGAAAACCGTGATGAAGCACTGGCCGAACTGGGGCTCGAAGACCCGGTGGATGACGCCACCATCAAACTGGCCTGGCGGCGGCTTGCCATGGAACACCACCCGGATCGTGGCGGGGACAATGACCGCCTGCAGGCGATCAATGCCGCGGTGGATTGCCTGATCGGGAAACCTTTGAGCTGACTCTATTGTTTCAGACGATACCCCGTCTTGAACATCCACCAGACGATCAGCAGGCAAACCACCAGAAACGCCAGGATCATAAACAGACTCATGCCGACACTGACATCGGAAACTTCAAAGAAGCTCCAGCGAAAACCACTGATCAAATAGACCACCGGGTTAAACAGTGTCACTGTCTGCCAGGCGGGCGGCAGCATGCTCACCGAATAGAAACTGCCACCAAGGAAGACCAGTGGCGTGATCACCAGCAGCGGGATAAGTTGCAGCTTTTCAAAGTTATCCGCCCACAGACCGATGATAAAACCGAACAGGCTGAAGGAAAGACAGGTCAATATCAGGAAACCCGCCATCCAGACCGGGTGCGCAATATCCAGCGGCACGAAGAACCCGGCGGTGGCAAGAATGATCAGACCGATGATCAGCGACTTGCTGGCCGCCGCACCGACATAACCAATGAGTATCTCGACAAACGATACCGGTGCAGACATGACTTCATAGATGGTGCCGGTAAACTTGGGGAAGAAAATCCCGAACGAGGCATTGGTCATACTGTGCGTGAGCAATGCCA
>JALWRY010000507.1 GCA_027080445.1 Thiohalobacter sp.
GTTTTGGCGGCGAGGAATTTGCCCTGCTGGTACCCCGCTGTAACGATCGGGATGCACACCAGTGTGCGGAACAGCTGCGCCGGGAGATCCAGGCCCTGCGTCCGGGCGATGTCCCGATTACCGTCAGTATCGGGCTGGGCAGCAACCAGCAAAACCCGAATATGACGCTGACACAACTGATTGGCGACGCCGACCGTGCGCTCTACGCCGCCAAGGCCCAGGGCCGCAACCAGGTCTGCGCCTGAGGCCAGAAATCTTCAAAAAATTGACATTAAGCGGCTGTACAGGAGGAACTTTTTCAAAGATTAGCACTCATACCCCGCGAGTGCTAAAATTACCCGCAATTGTCCTTATGGAGGCGAGCCAACGATGAGTAATGCATTGGTCACAACACCTGTCACGTCTTTCCCGGTACCCGGCCAGCAGCTGGAAACGTACCTGGCGGCGGTCAATCGTATCCCGATGCTTACTGCCGAGCGCGAGCGTGAGCTGGCCATTCGCCTGCGTGATCACGGCGATCTGGAAGCCGCCCGCGAGATGGTGCTGTCGCACCTGCGCTTCGTGGTCAAGATTGCCCGCGGCTACAAGGGCTACGGCCTGCCGCTGGCCGACCTGATCCAGGAAGGCGGCATTGGCCTGATGAAGGCCGTGCGCCGCTTCGACCCGGATGTCGGCGTACGGCTGGTGTCGTTTGCCGTACACTGGATTCGTGCCGAAATTCACGAATACGTGCTGCGTAACTGGCGCATCGTTAAAGTTGCCACCACCAAGGCGCAGCGCAAGCTGTTCTTCAACCTGCGCAGCGCCAAGAAACGCCTGGGCTGGCTGAACCGCGAGGAAGTCGAATCGGTTGCGGAAGACCTTGGCGTCAGTCCTGACACGGTGCTGGAAATGGAATCCCGCCTGAGCGGTCAGGATGTCGCCTTTGACCCGATCGATGCCGGCGACGATGAGGACAACAGCTGGACGCCCGCGGCTTACCTGTCGGCGCCCGTCGAGGTGGATCCGGCGACGACGCTGGAAGCCGTCGACTGGCAGGAACAGAACAACCAGCGTCTGGCTGACGCGCTGGCCCAGCTGGATGAGCGTGCGCGAACCATTCTTGAACAGCGCTGGCTGAACGAAGACAAGGCCACCCTGCAGATGCTGGCCGACCGCTACGGGGTATCCGCCGAGCGTATTCGTCAGCTGGAGAAAAACGCGCTGGCCCGGCTCAAAACCCTGATGACGTAAACGCTGTCTCTCCCGGGAAAACAAAAACGGCCCGAAAGGGCCGTTTTTTTATGCCATCAGACCGGGCGTCAGGCGAAAAGCACCACCGACAGAAAGCTCAACCAGGCAATCGTCACCAGCGTAATCACGATAAACATCGGGAAGCCCTGAAATGTAAACATATCTCGATCCTCTACAACGGCGATGCACGGATGCCCCGCCAAATATAAGCATTATCTTATCTTATTCGTCATCGTCCTTCAATTGCGGTTTACGCGGGATACGCGGGTCGTCATCGTCCATGAGGATCCGGTGCGCCGGCCCTTCCAGATCCTCGAACTGGCCGGAGCGGATCGCCCACAGGAAGACCCAGATGGCGATGCCCATGATGACCAGGCTGATGGGAATCAGTAAAAAAAGAACATTCACGTTAAACGCCTCATCCTTGCCGCAACCGCAGCGCATTGAGCACCACCACCAGCGAACTCATCGACATGCCGATGGCCGCCATCCACGGGGCGATCTGACCGGCCGCCGCCAGCGGCACCGCTACCATATTATAAACCACCGCCCAGCCGAGGTTCTGACGAATCACCGCCAGGGTCCGTCGGCTTGTGCGGACCGCATCCGCCAGGTGCGGCAACTGTTCGGACAGTAACACCATATCGGCACTGGCATGCGCCAGCTGGGTGCCCCCACCCATGGCAATGGACACCTGCGCTGCCGCCAGCACCGGGGCGTCGTTGACGCCATCGCCCACCATGGCGACGATGGCCCCCTGTTCCTGCAGGCGGCGGATACGCGCCAGTTTGTCTTCCGGCCGACAGCGCGACTGCGCCTTGGTGATGCGCAACTGCCCCGCCACACGCTCGACAGCGTGCTCTTCATCCCCGCTCAGCAACTCGATACTGAACCCCAGTTGGCGCAGCTGGTCCAGGGCTTCCTGTGCCTGCTCGCGCAGCGGATCGGCAAACAGGAAGTGCGCCAACAGACTGTCTTCGTCGCCCAGTACCACACCGCCAGGCAAATCCGCGGGCGGGGTATCGGACTGCAATCCGGCCACAAATGCCGCGGTGCCGATACGGTAGCGGCGACCCTCGATACAGCCCTCGATACCATCGCCCGGGCTCGCGACCAGTGCCGTGACCTCACCAGCAGGCCCGGCTTCCCGGCGCAGGGCCGTGGCGATCGGGTGCTCGGAGGCCTGTTCCAGGGTGGCGGCCAGCGCCAGACACTGTGCACGATCGAGTGTGGACAAC